>JAQULK010000004.1:13270-17581 GCA_028718635.1 Candidatus Paceibacterota bacterium | reverse complement strand
ATTTCCGCTCTCCAGCCGGTTTTCCATTAACAAAACCAGCTGTTCCGGCAAAATTTGCCCTTGCTCCGTTTCCAGCCCGCTTTTATCCGTACTGGCTAATACGACGGTTTCTATTTTTTGTTCTGTTCCATTATTTTCCATATTTTTTTTCGCCCCCGTTTTGTATCTTTTTAAGGACCGACTTCGCGGCAATGCGGTCCTGCTCTTTACGTAATTTTTTCATTTCAACCATATATTCATAGTAGATTTTTTCAATTTCATCAGCTTGTTTTTTAAGATATTTATTATCCATATTTTTAAAAAATACCCAAAATTATTGCTTTAAAATATTTTTATGCTCCCGGAGCCAAACGCCCCATTAAAACAACAAACCCCACGCCGAGCAAAACCAAAACAACATTCAAAAATGCCTGCTTCTTGTGCGTTGCCGGAACCAAGTCAGAAGAGCCTATGTATATGAAACTTCCCGCGGCAATAGAAAGCAAGGCGCCCAAAGAAATCCCAGACATTCCCCGCGTTAAAAAATACGTGGCAATTGCACCAACCGGCGTTGCCAAGGCAACCAGCCAAGAATAAAATAAAGCTTTTGTTTTAGAAACATTATCATGTGTTAACAATGTATAGGTAAAAATACCTTCGGCTGTCTCATGAAATATAACCGCAAAAGAAGCAATAATGCCGATTGCCTGGCCGAACTGGAAAGCAATGCCAATTGTTATTCCGTCAATCAACGAATGAAATCCTATTCCCAAGGAACTCAGAATTCCCATATTATGGACTTCGCATTCTTCTTCTTGGCACGAATGAATAATCATTGCATGCTCAAGCAAATATAAAACAATTATTGTTCCCAATGTCCAAAGCGCCCAGTTTGTTTCCGAACTTATCGCTTCGGGCAAAAGATTTAAAAACGCTGTTGCCAGCAAAACCCCTACCGCGAAACTGATTAAATAAACCGAATTTCTTTTAGTCCAATTTTTAAAATATTTAACTAAATAAACCCCGGCTATTGTTGAAAGTCCGGCAATAAAACTATAAATTATAATGTTTAAAAATATTGACATTTTAATATACTTATAATAAACTCGTAATTAGCTTTTTCAAACCTAGCATATTGCTGGGGGATAGCCAAGTCGGTAAGGCAACGACCATCGGAGTCGTGATCCTTGGTTCAAGCCCAAGTCCCCCAGCCAATCCTTTTAAAAAAATCTCGCGTGATTTCCTGTTAGCGAGTCTGCGCGCCAACGGCGGGACAAACAGCCGGAAAAGGCTGTAGATTCAAAAAGTCACAGGCAAGAGCGGTATTGCCTTTCGGCAAGAACACCTAAAGGTGTAGCAATCCCGATCGGGCGCTCAGCCTAATTTTTACTCCCGAAATCCGGGAGTTTTTTATTTTGTTCCCCCTCCTTTTTCAAAGGAGGGTTGGGGTGGATTATTTTATTTCACTAATTATCCTTAATATAATTCCTCTAATATTTTTATTTTTTCCCGCCCCGCCAAATTGCCAACCAAACAATTCCCAACATCAAATAATTAAACAATAAAAACCACGGGTTCGCCCAGACTATGCCGTTAAACTTCCAATCAGAAAACGGCCATAAAAACGGTGTTGGAAAAAATTTATACGAATGCGAAGGTATATCAATAATAATATGAAAAAGCCAGCCAAGAGTTGACCAGCGCGCGCGCCGGAAAATTAAAAACAACAGTAAAAAAATTATAGCAAACGAAAATAAACTATGTGTTAAGTTGTAAAGCAAGTGAGTCAGCTTAAAAATCGGCAAAGTATCTGTTTTAGTTGGCTCCATTTCTGTCGGCGCAAAATCTGAAGAATTAAAATTTCCGGTTATTGCCTGAAATCCCATCCAAACAAATAAAGGCGCAAACGCAAAAACATCAGGAAAAACTCCCCAAAACGCGGTGAACCAAACCCTCACCGGCTTCTTCTTTTTAAAATTTATAATCTTGGCCAGGGCGGCTGCCCAAAGACCATGAGCAAAAACATCCATAAATTTAAAGTAATTTCATTATAATAAACTTTTATCTAAAAATAAAGTCCGAATTTCGTTGACTTTTTTAAAATATAATAGTATTTTATCAAAAACCCGGATAGTCTAATGGAGAGAAAAATGCATTACTTTGAAGCTGAAGCAAAATTCGGCTTAGGCCCCTCCAAGTCTGGATTATGGGGAAAAAATAAAGCGCCAATTTTACATAAGTACTTTTCAACTTTAATCTGTTCAAAGCTTTTCCAGCTTTGGCGCAATCTTAATCCGGACAATATCGAATGCTTTTTTATCGATAGCATTCCCTTTGTTGATATTGGCACGGGTCCGCAAACCCTTGAATCAACGCTTCGTATTTTAGAAAAAGAGGCAAAACGCGCAAAAGATTTTAAAACAATCCGCCTTATTTTTTTTAAGCAATATGAACAGCTGGAAATTGTCCAAGGTTTCTGGCTTGAAGCTTTCCCAAAGTTCAAGCACACAAATTTTAAAATGCAAACGTGCGCCCGCATTTTGCCAAGCAATTGCCGCTTAACGCCAAAAGAAAGCATCAATAAAATCACTGAAGGCCTTGGCCTGTTCCTGTCATGGTTAGAAATTATTTCTTCCCATAAAATATTTCAGGAATGGAACCTCAACCCGCGATTCAAAATAAAACAGGAAATTAGTTTGCCGCCAGAATTAATCCGAAAAAATTGCGGCAAAGTATTTACTGAAGATCGTTTTCCTCTTCCGGGAAATAAAATCGAGGATTGCCATCTGCACGCCGTGCAATTAGCTTGGTTATTGCTAAATTGCAAAAATCCGCCGACAGAAATAACCTCGGCCAAAAACGGGCAAAAGCTCTTTCTTCCGTCTTTCCCTCGGCTTCTAACCAAGGCATTGCGCCTTCACCCTATCCCTGACTTTCCGATTATAAAAGAAATTTTGCCCATTAAATAAAACCCCCCGACAAACACCGGGGGGTTATTATAATTCCAGTCTAATGAATTAACGTTTTTCCATTTTATAAGCAAAATATGAATAAATAATTGTGTAAACCGTCGTAAAAAAAACCGGAACAATAACAAACCAAAAAGCATATGCCGGAAAAACAATTCCGAATAAACAAATCACGCCGGAAATCTTAAACATTTTTCCGCCAAGCCTATTTGTTTTATTCCAAACATTTTCATAGCTCATTGTCCATGGCGTTCTAATCCCAATAAACCAATTTTTTTTCGCGTTAGCTGTTAGAATTCCAGCGTAATAAAATAATATTCCCAACGCCGGCGATAAAACCTGCCCCATATCAAATCTATATCCGAAACTCCAGAAAATTGTTAGCGCATATATATAGAATAAAAAACAAATAACCAAAACCACAAACCAGTCAAAATATTCCCGAAATTTTTCAATATTTTCTTTAAGCGGGTCAATGCCCGGAATTAAACGAAACATCAAATAAAGAACTGTTGAAAGAACAGGCATTAAAAACAATGCCCAGGCTTTCGGCATATATCCGTCCACATCCCCTTTCGCGTTCCAATGCGAAGCCATCTTTTCCGGCATCTGCGGATATAAATAAAACCCGGCGGCAAACGCAAGCAAAATAATTAATAAAATAAATATCTCTATTTTTTTCATATTTTATTAAGTAATAATTTTATTTTCTGAAACATCGATGATTCTACATTTTTCATCTCCTCCCACGAAAAAACATCACTACTTTTATTTTCTATTAATCTTTTTGGAGAATTTTTTCTTAGAAATTCTAAAATATACGTATCTTCTTTCTTGTTTTCGAAATACTTTAATAATCTATCATAAATTTTTTCATAATCATCTTTTATTAATCCGCTTGCACCATATCCACCAAGTGGATATTGTAGCCAAAAAATCTTATTTTGTAAATCTCTGGGCGTCAAAGAGTCTATATATTTTAAATGATATATTAACGCGACTTGCCCATCAATACCATTGATATAATAAGGAATGTTAATAACTCCAAAACTCACACTTTCACCACCGGGTAATTCGTTTAATATCTTTGAATTATAAAAAAATTCTTTTACTTCTTCTCCGTATAAAAGAATATTTTTATTAAAATACATGCTATATATGCTGAACTCTATATTCTGAGCGGATGCTTTTCCGGTATTAGTAATAGTTGAGTTTATCCTGTCATACATTTCGTATTCTGTCTTTTTTATATTCTGAATCATTATATCTTTTTCTAAAAAAACTAAATTCGCCTGTTGAAGTGGCAATAATTTAAAGTGAGTATACGCTGTCCAGCCAAGAGAAATGATCGCTAATAAAAAAG
>JAQULK010000004.1:0-13170 GCA_028718635.1 Candidatus Paceibacterota bacterium | reverse complement strand
ACCATCAAATAAAAAAGCATACTAACCTTTTCTATCAACCCTTTATATAATGTTTTTCCGCCAAATGTTTGGAAAGGAACAATCAAGCAGCTTTCTAAAATATTTGGATAACGGGTGCTAAAATCAGGAATCTTTTCGTCCCACTCCATTATTTCCCTGACCAGCTTATGGGCTATGTATTCGATTTCAAGAATAGTTAATGGCTTCATTCGGCGCCTAATAATTTAATTGCTTCACCATATTCTTTTATAGTCTTTTTAACCGATTCCTCTATCTGCCTCTTCTTGCTGTCGCTTAATGCCCCTTCCAAAAGAAATGGTAAATCTTGTTTATGAATTATAAAATTCCGGCCGGCTTTTTTGGCTTTTATTTTTCCGGCTTTTATCTGTTTAAAAACGGCTATTCTGCTTATGCCAAGCAATTTTGCCACCTCGGTTGTTGATAACAAATCTTTTCCCATATTAATATATTTTAATCTATGTTAACCAATAAGTCAATGGTTAACATATGTTAACTAATTTTGTTTTCCTCTCTCCCTTTCCGCTTTTCTAACCCGATCTTCATCGCTTCCAAAGTGATGCGCGATTTCATGCCAAACGGTGTTTTTTACAAGCTGTTTTATTTCCTCGTCCGAGCCAGCAATTTCTTCAATCGGCTTTTGAAAAATAGTAATTTTATCCGGCAAAACCATTCCATAATGCGGGCCTCGTCTGGTTTGCGGAACCCCTTCATATAAACCAAGCAAAAGATGGCCATTGCCGATTTTCATTTTTTTCAACTGTTCCTGGCTCGGCTCGTCTTCAATAACAATTGCCACATTTTCCAACTTCGTTAAAAATTCTTCAGGAATGAGCTCAATCCCCTGCTCCACCAATTTTTCAAAGTTTTTTTTATTCATATGGTTGCAAGCCTTGAACGCCGTTAGAACCATTATTCTGGAAGGCTGGAAGCCTTACGAAATAGAAACGGCGGCCAAATTATTTAATTAATTAATGCCTGATTGACTGTGGAAACACTTAAAATAACTTACTACTCTATTCCTATTGGAATTTTACCGCATTTTGATTCTACAGCCCTAACTGCGGTAATTATATTATTATCTTACGGTTTGGACTATGCGATCCACCGTTGCATCAAGGTCAAAAGCCTCTCTTTCGCTCGTGCAGGCCAGACTCTGTTCCTCGTCGTAATTGGCGCAATTAGGATAGCGCAAAATAAAACTAACTAAAACCAGCTTTCCTCTCACGGGAGTCATATAAACGTAAGAAGAATAAACGCTCCCTGCAGCTCCTTCGTTTTTAACGTTAACGCAATAAATTCTATTATCGACTAATCTCTGGCTGGTTATTTCAAGCATACTACTCACTTCTTGTGGCGTTTCTACACAGGAAAAATTACCTGATTCAACCTTTATGGTTGGTGGCCACCCTGCAACGCTAATATATTTTGCCAATAATTCTTTGGGATATTGAAATGTTATTCCATCGTCATTGGTGATTGTCACCCATGGATTATTATCGGAACCATTGCTGTTTTCGGTAATGGTCCAAAGCGAATAGTAACGGCTGTAATACCTGTGAGTGGCAACTGCGCTTTGTCCTGTCGGAGACTTAAAAAAATAACCTGATCCCATTTGTTCTGTAAACTCATACCCTTTAGTTTTCATAAAATTATGTATCATCATTCCGTTCTTGCTTTCAGTCATGAATTTATTGTCCGAACCAGACAACTGGACTATGTCCGCACCACTAAATTTTAATTGAATAATTCCTTTGATTTGTGGCCAAGGATTGCCCTCCTGAAAGATAACAGGAGAATACATAAATGCAAAAATTCCAATCACTAAAATAACGAGGGCAGTGACAAGCAAAAACTTTTTATTTTTTGATGAGTGTTCAAAAATCATAGTGGATTATTATTTTTCTTTCTGCCTCTGATCGCAATAACAATTGTGGCAATAATCAGAATAAGGCCGAGTCCTTGCGCTCCAGGGCTGTCGTCGTATCCGCCGAATACGATTAAAAACAGCCCAAATAATATTACTAAAATACAAAGTGTTATTTTAATATATTTATTCATTTCTTTTATATCCATCTATCAAGTACAGAATTCCTGGAATAATGGGCACAGCTAAATTAATGCTAAGATTTGCTTCCGTTAAAAGACCGACAATAAAGCCGATTGCAATTGCGACAACGATAAGCCAGCCTGCAACTTTCGGATATTTCCAACCCAATGCCAAACCGATAAAAACCAACGGCATCATAGATAAGGCAACATTTTCCCATAATGAATAATCGGGATTAACGAATGGCAACGGGTTGCCGTAACCAAAATAAAACGGCAAAGCGAATAATATTATCGCTAAAGCCATAATTCTGGCAAACCATCTCATAACTTTAATTTGTTCTTTGTCTAGTTTCATAATATTTTTGTTAATTATAATAATTTTTAATCAACCCTTGTAATTAAATATTTCTTCTATCGACCTTTTGAAAACGAGTGCGATTTTAAAGGCTAATTCCAAAGAAGGCACATATTTATTTTTTTCAACGGCGATTATTGTTTGTCTTGTCACTCCGCATTTATTTGCCAGATCTTCTTGGGTCATATTATGTTCGGCACGGAAAACTTTTATTCTATTAGTCATCTGCGCCATATTTTTTATTAAAATAATAATAGGATATTGAATAAATCATAATCAGCAACAGAGCAATATAACAAAAAACTTCTCCGAGAAATTTAAGATTAGACCCCTCATAATCTCTACCCACCAATATCAAAAAGAGGCCTGACAAGGCAAGAAGCATTGTTGCAACGCTATGGGCAATTCGAGAAGCTCTGCCGCTTATCGAGATTATTCTTTCGTCCACTATAATTTTTTTAAACTTACTTTTAACCAAAAAGAGAAACAACATTCCTATCAAGACGCTTGAAATTGCCAAATAAAAATTATTGATAATGGTTGCGGTCATTACCATTGTTGCGATTAAAAGACCAATTAAAGTTCTGATCATTTGATAGTGTTTATAATTCATATTTTACAGGAATATTAAGTTAACTATACATTACTAATTGTAAGCTATACTTTACATTAAATCAAATAGGGTTATCCACATATCCAATTTTTCAATTTAATGCATCAAAAAACCGCTTCAATTAAAAGGTGGTTGAGACTAAATAAAACAGGGTTTTTAAATGGCTCAAATCCCGTTGAGCCATTTGTTTGCTCCGATGGTAGAGATTCGCTCCATGTTAAAGGGGTCGGGCACCTTTAATGCTTTTTTATTGAATAACGTTTTTTGGAAACCCTGGCTCAATTATTGAATTGGGCATATAGGTGACCTTATAAAGATTAAATAAATTATTGGCCCTATATGATGCTTCCTGGTCAGATAACTCAACGCCGTATCGTTTTTTATAAAGTTCTTTAAATTCTTTTATCGCTTTTTCTGGTAACATAATACTTATTTCTAATAATATCCGAGTTGCGCGTGAACTTAGAACGGTTATTTTGAGCGATTGGCACTCCTACGAAATGGACGCGGCCGTTAAAATGCTCCGTCAAGAATCTCCGTTCGATTGGATTGATTAATTAAAACTCCCTAAAAACTGGCGAGGAACGGGAAAGATTATCTCTTATGCTTCGTTCTATCAACAAGAACAAATGACTTTGCTCTTTGATGATATGGAGGCACGCGATCACCTTTTGATAAGGTAATCTCCTGTTTGGTACCTGCAGGCTGATATTGACCAGACACAGGCGCCTTCTCTCCCGTATGAGTAATAATTTTCTTGCTCATACTTTTGACTTCAACTTATTTTCTATTAATCAGGGCTGTCGACCTTTTATACCAACCCCCGCCGCAAATGCCTCAAAAAGCAGCTGCGGAGGGGGATAAAAGGGACGTAGCATAATTACAGAAAAGTGGGAGGAAGTTTGTCCCCGCCAGTTTTTAAAGAGCTTTATTTATATACCATAATATTTTAATCTGTGATATAATTAAAGTGATAATAAATACCCGATCTAAATCTTTATGATTGAGAAACAAAAATCAAAAAATATTCTCTCTACAAACGATTTGATCATCAGGTCCGCGCTCAAAGAAGTTTTAAAAAAGAAACATGCAGATGATAAGGAGCTAAAAATAATCGATGAACTGGGCGTTCAGCATGGGAGCGTCAGAATAGATATTGCGGTCATAAACGGCATAATGCATGGATATGAAATCAAGAGCGATCGCGATACTCTCGAGAGATTACCAGAACAAGTGCAAGCATACAGTGCTATCTTTGATCAGGTTACTCTTATTCTTGGCAGCAAACATCTCATTGATGCATTTAAGATGATCCCTGATTGGTGGGGAGTAGAAACGGCACACATAAGTGACGATGGTGTTGTCTTTTTTAATATAATTAGAAAAGCAAAAGATAATCCTGAACAACATGCTGTTTCGATTGCGCGATTATTGTGGAGGCAAGAGGCCCTAGATAAACTTGAAAATCTTGGCAAGGCAGATGGTGTCCGCTCAAAACCTAGGGAAATTGTGTATCAACGACTCGCCGAATCAATCGATCTTAAGATGTTAAAGAAACATGTTAGGAGTGTTCTGCTTTCTTCTCGGCAGAATTGGCGAACTGACGGGCAACCAGTGTGATGTGGTGATTAATACCAATGGTAAGCCATGTGGTCGGGTTTCCCGGCTTTTTATTTTTGGGCTCAGCGATTCTAGTAATTTCTGCGTCGCCAAAACTATAATCCGCGCCTTTATAGTGTTGGCTAAAACTTTCTCCTGTAAGTGTTTTGGCATGATCTATATATTGCTCTAGTCCTGGTCCCTTCTCTTTTGTCTTTTGGTCAATAACTCCTGGTTTTTTACCTCTAAATATCCACCATTTATCGTTATCTGTGTACCGCACGCTTACACTACCTCTAATATTAACTGGATCATATATGGGACACTGAATCGTGTAGTCAGAGAAAAGCGGAGCGCGCGATAAACCACTATCTTTAACGGATTTCCATAGCTTCCAATCTAATCGATCAAGTTCATGCACCTTACCCGGCATAAATTCTGTTAAATTTTTTGGGAAGGCACCTGCAGACATTATAAATGAACGCCAATTATTAATGCTAGGAATCTGATTAAGTTTTTTTATTATGTCATCTGTAATTGTACCCTGGTCGACAACGCCCAAATCAACAAGTAAATCTATGTTCTTAATATCAAGTTTATTGTCGGCCAAAAACTTAGAAATATGTGATGAGAGATCATTTTCATCAAAGTGAGACCTATCAATACGAATACAAAGTCCGTGCCCGCTCGATTTTGCATAATTAATGGCAATGGTTCGAGTTGCCATATCGGCGCTGGTACTAGTCACTGGTATGATATAGATCACCGGAACAGAAAATAAATTCAGTTTATTTGATGATGATAAAATTTGTTCAAACGAAGAAGCTCTTACATCGCTATCTAGCAAGTGTACGTCAATAAATATAGTATTTTGCCCGCATGACTTCAGAAAATCGTTTGCGACATCAGACAGCATCTCAGTGAGTTTTTCTTTAGGAGTTTTTGTAATCAAAATTTTGTCGCCCTGCTTCTTGGTAGTGGCCGCCGGCATTACAAATTCTATTAGGGGTGTTAAATTTTCTCTATCTTGTTGAAAAAGTTGCCCTAGTGCTTTTCTCTCAGCTAATTTCCAGCGAAGTATTGGAATGTAAGAATTTATTATAGTCATATTTGTTCTGTGAATTCTTCAGGGAAGAATTTTTTAATCTTAAGATTTTCGTCATAAATCATTTCGTTTAAATAATAGAATTTTTTATGTTTGAATCGAATCATTCCCGCGATAACCGCAGCTTGTACACCCAATTCATTGGCTAAATCCAATGTAGAAAATTGGTTCGGCGTTCGTTTAGCAGCACTTGTCTCCCATTTACTTCTGGGTAAAATTGATTCTTCCGCGAGTTCGTCAGCGGCTTTTTCTTGGTCGTCAATTTGTATTCCATCTTTCTCTTGAATTTTTTCGTCATAGAAATATTCAGTTTCATTTTCATAGTGTAGCGCAACGTGAGCAAGTTCATGCATTAATGTAAACCAGAAATTATCGGGACGATCATGACGAATAGTAAGACCAATGACAGGATTGTTCTTATCAGCGATAAATGTAGCGCCATCTAAGTGTGTCTTAGGAAGATGTGGTTCTATCACTAGTTTGATGCCGTGCTTTTTGAGATAATCACGCGCAAGTAAGGGACCGTCGTCTTGTGTGCTGAATCGCAGAACATCTTGCATAAATTTAAGGTTTACCGTACCCTTTTTGTATTTAACGGAAGTTTTTATTTGCTCAGCTTTCCGCGATGCTCGCAGGCCCCATGCGATCAAAGCATTATTGTCGGTACGGGGCGAAGAACGAAAGCTAGTTTTTCGATACAAAACGGCTGGCTGGAAATTTCCAAACATCTCAAAGAAGCTATTTATAAGTTCTGATTTATTATATTTTTTAAGAGTTTTTTTACCAAAATAACCTCGTTGCTCCATTGTTCTTATAAGGCCCGTATCCCAATTTTGTAATTCTGGTCGTGTTGGCTTTTGTATTAATACCTTCGCTGGTATACCAAGTCCCGTGGAAAGCGCTCTAACCATATCAAGTGTAAGTTGGCGTTTGCCAGAAAGAATTTCTGAAACACGACCACGGCTGCCTATATAAGGAATTAAATCAGCGGGTTTAAGATTGGCTTGTTCCATTCTAAATTTTATCGCCTCAACCGGATCAGGGAGAGTTTTAGGAAAGGTTTGAGATTCATAGTCCTCTATGAGAGTAGTAAGGAGTCTTAATTGTTCTCCTTCTGGAGAATCTGGATTTGGATCACGAACAATTAGCCATTCTGCCATTTTAAGGGCTTTTTGGTAGTCTTCTTCAGTTTTTATAATTTTAATTGCGTCCATATTTTTTACTAAATTATTTGCCATTTATCGTATTCTTTGTGGGTGCCGATTTTTTTTATTAAAATGGTTTGATTTTTATAACTCATCTTTACCCATAACCTATATTTATTCCTACAAATGTCGAAAATTACATTCTGGTCCTTTAAAATACTTGCTTTTGGATATTTGCTCTTGAGATCATGCGGCGTACCCCATTGGGCTTCTTCAACTTCAGCCTCCCATGATTCAATTTGCGATCGCGAATCAGCATGTATATTCACGAAGTCCCTCAATGGTTGTATGCCTATTAATTTCATATTCTTTGTCTTTTTGATCTTGCTTTATGGATATCATATATATTGCTCCCATAGTGGTAATACTACTCCCTGTATAATTAAAAGTCAATACCCTGACTTATCCACACCCCGCTAATAAAAAACGGCTTTAAAAACCGCTTTTTAATGCACATCTATATGGCTAATATAATTTGGATTATTAACCCTGCTACCATAACAATTGTTAATCCAACAATCCACCAAGTAAAATATATCATTTTATCAGTTTGTTTTGAGGATTGCTCATTAAAAGCTTGTATGGTTTTTTCTAATTTTTTAACGGTTCGCCTTGTTAGCTCGTCAGAGGCGAGAGGAACAACACGAAAATCAAGTTCATTAACCATATGCATTAATTGCTCGTCAGTTGCGTCTTCTAATTTTGGTGAAAAATTGCTCATAAATTTATTCCTATGGCATATTATCGGTTTCCTTTTGCTCGATTATGTGTCTTGCAAAGCATCTGACAATTCTTAGCTGTAGTTGTGCCTCCCTTGCTCCAGGCCGCTACATGGTCAGCGTCCATCTCGCCCAAACCCCAAATCTTATTCTTATTAGCGTCATGCCCAATAGCGCAATGCGGACAATTTGATTCTCCCTTTTTCTCTGCCTTGGCGGTTTGTGTTGCATAAACAGCTTTTTTGGTCGCTTCGTCAAAAACTCGGACTTCAAGCAATTTCGTGTCAACGGAACCACCAAGAATATACTCAAAAATCCCTTTGCGATTTTTTACATACGGATCAGCGTAGAGCTTTTGAACTTCAGCTGATACTTTAGCTGGATTATATGATTTTTTGTGATACTCCTCGTAAAGTCGCCCCCATTCAAGTCCGCGCATCTCGCTTTCAACGTCAGTAAATATACTAGACACCCAGTCAATCACACTGTTGAAATATTTTTTAAGCTCAGTAATATTTTTATCAAAACGATGACGACTCATATAATCGCCGATATTGCCTTTACTTACCCAGTCTAGAGCACATTCCAAAAATTCCTGCCGATTGGCGCTACCAGATATATATGCACTCCATTTTTGGATGTTAGCGTTTTGACTATTACTAAATTCTTCTTTGCCGAGCGTTACAAACGGTCCAGAATACACCGCATTAAGTAATTCCTGATTATTAAGTGGAACACCAGCAATATTTATTGTTTTAAACCATTCTTTTATCTCGCTTTCTTCACCCTTACATTCATAAATAGTTAGAGTTGTATTCAATATTTTAGATTGCTTATTTTTTGCAAGACCTGAAAAATATTGCTCCATACCATTTTCGTCTTTGATGGCGAACTTATCAGTTATAAACCGCCCAAGACTGGTGATGCGTTGCTGGCCGTCTAGAACTTCTAGGTTGCTGTCGCTTACTTTATTAAAATAGATTAATCCTATTGGGTACTCTTTGAGAACTGATCCAATGACGGCCATCTCTTTTTTACCACCATCAGACGCATAAATATAATTACGTTGGTATTCTGGTTGAATAGTCAGCTTACCAGACAAACCAAACAAACCCTTACCTTCAAGTTCGTTATAGACAAATCCATCACAAATTTCTTTGACAGTGATGTTGGTTTTTAAAATTGTTTTCATATTATTTTTTTCTGTGTTTAATAAATAACCTTTTATAAACTTCTTTCCCATTCAAATAAGAGCCTTTGCCGTATATTTTATTTGGGTCCTGATCTACTCCACGATTTGAGCCTAAAATTTCAAATTGATCAGGGTTATAACTATCTAAAAAACTAACTGGTACGCCCATAACACCTTTGTAATTGCTTGGAATATTTTTAACTAACGAGACCTCTATCGCATCGTAGTTATCATATTTCTCAAAAGGTTTTTTCGTTGTAAACTTTATCACTTCTTTTTCGGTCATGAGCTGAAGCGGTTCATGACGTCGGCCATGATCAAGATTAGTAAACCAACGAATGCCTTGCACTCGTGTAATATAAACCTTCTTGCCACTTTCATTTGTTTTGATTTCACGAACTTGCTCCAAATTGGCAATTTTTTCTGGTATCTCAAAAAACATCGCACCCGCATTGACTTTGTAATTATTACCTAACCAAACTTTATTCTTTTTAAGTAATGGGAATACCTCTTTATAGGTAATTGCGTTCATGTTGCCAATAATCAAAAACTTTTTATCGTGATCAACAAGCTGCTTTATGTACTCACGGAATAGACTGAAGGGCGGGTTAGTCACCACGATATCGGATTGTTCCAATAAATTAATAGATTCATCACTGCGAAAGTCGCCATCGCCTTCTAATGGCGTCCATTCATTGTGTTTATTTGCCCTTAACTGCTTGGCAACATCTTTTAAATTAAATTCTCCGTCGCTGTCTATATCGCGCACCTCATTAATAATAAATTTATTGGCAGTTATCTTAGGACGGCCCTTTGATTTTGTTAGGGTCTTGTCATTGCCAAACAATTCCAGCTGAGTGTTGGCTACAGGCGAAGGCTTGTAACTCGTCGTGATGAGTTGTTTTAATCCAAGCTTATTGAAATTGAGCACAAAATAGCGAAAGAAATTACTCTCAAATGGATCGTCGCAATTGCAGTAAACCACCTTGTCGCGAAATGCGTCTGAGTCGTACTCTAAATACGCCTCAATCTCTTTTTGAATATCGCTATATTGAGTATAAAACTCGTCGTTTTTTACTTTCTTCGCATTTGTAAGAAATTCGTTTGCCATAACTATTTTCTTCTTTTTGTATTACTCGTCTTTTCTAAAAACGCGTGCAAATCAGACTCCTTAATTCTCCACACGCCGATTTTTGATGCCTTAAGCTTCCCAGACTCGATATAACGCGTAACCGATCGGCCGCTAACCCGCAAAATTTTAGCGACTTCCTCAATCGTAAAAAGTTTGTCGATGTTTGAATTCATAAAATTATGTGCCTCTGTAATTGGTTATTATCATTTTAGCTCTTTAAATATTCATTGTCAAAGATGACGTTTTTTGTCATAATGGGGATAAACAATGAAAATGAATATGATAAACGATAGTATCACTAAAAATATACTTGAAGCCATACAACAGCGCCGAGATCTTAACCCTGCGGCCGATAATTTTAACTTTGAGCTCGGAGGCTTCGGGGCTAAGCTTGATAACGAAAATGACTATTCAGCACTTAAGGACGCTCTTGAGGGATTAGCTTCACAAGCTGGAATTAAATACGAAATTACTGAGGACTCCACTCTTTATGAATCTTACGGTTGTAAAATAACCATTACTGATAAGAAGAATTTTGAAGAATTTTATAACAGCAACGCTTTGCCAAAAAATGATCACGGCCAGAGGTTTCCGCACCATCTCCCAGCAGGTACTACTTGGGAGAAAATCATTATAAAATTTATTGATGACAGAAATGCTGTGATAAGGGCTGGCAAATATCAAGAACCACAAAACTTTTATCAAATGGGATTTGCAGACAAAAGAAGTATTGAAAAACCAAATATCCAGTGGCAACTTTTATTGCTCTTAGCCAAACAGCCCGTACCTGGTGAGCTTATGTGGGATTCAGAAAGCGCCCAGATTAAAATACAGAAGTGGAAAGAAAGGCTTTCAAAATCCCTTAAATACTACTTTGGGCTGAGCGATGATCCGTTTTATCCCTACCATCCGTATGGTCCGCAAAAGCAGGAGCGATCATATAAAATTAGGCTGCAACTTATGCCTCCAGAAAATACAAAAGAAAGCAAAGATGCAAACGCCGAGATAGACGATCTATTTAGCAATCAAGTATACGAAGAATAATCACTGACAAGCCCGACAAAAACAAATAAAGCTTAAATCAAGAAGACCTCCAGAATAAGGGGGTCTTTTGTTTTTCTTGAATAAGTCGCCGACAAGTCGCCATTGGTCAGTGAAAGCAAAAATGACTATGACGACCAAACCAACCGAAAAAGAATACTTCAAAAGCTCCGACCTCGCACTGGCGGCGGTGCTTTTTCTTTTCTTTCCGCTCGAGGGAATAGATAAAGAAAATCCGAGAAAAGCATTATTTCTCTTTGAAAAAGATAGCGATGGACACCTAGACGAAACGATCACTGATTATTGGCGCGGGGAATTAAAGGTCGAGCCCCGCAGATATTTTGAGGCTCTCCGCCAGATCAAAGCGCGCCTTTACGAAAACTGATATGCCACTCCCAGCTGAAGCCATAAAACAATTTGCCGACCTATATGAGCGCATGTACGGCGTAAAACTTGAACCAGCCGAGGCTTCGGCACGGGCCAACACCTTTTTTCAGTACTGCAAGGCCATACAATTCGGCTTCCCGAATACCCCAAAAAATAACAATGACTATGTTAGCAAACCCATTCGAAAACCTAAAAATAAATAAGAAAAAGACAAACTTTTTTCTTGCGCCGCATAAACCCTATGACGATGAAGAATTAAAGAAAAAGCTAACCCATGCGGAACGAGATTTTTATATGACGCTGTGCCATTTAGAAAACAGATATGGCAAAGGTGAAGATGGATGGTTCTGGCATACAGATAAGTTATTTTCAAACCGTGACGGAAAAAGTTTAGGATTTGAGTCTTTCGGCTTCGGCCTATCAACGTGCAAACGTGTAAGGAAAAGATTAAAGGACCTTGGATTAATAGAGACCAAAAGAGAGCCCCTTAAAAGCGGAAAATTGGGAGGAACAATGTACCGCATCAATCGACAATTTTTAATCCAAACCAGAGACCATAGTGAACCCTGGCTAAGGACCACCATGAACCAAAGGTCGAGACCACCATGAACTCCTTATTAAGAAAGATGATTAAAAAAGATTTATTAATAAAGCTTAAATAAAGCCTACGGGGTAGGACAAAAAATACAAAATTTAAGATCATGACCAATAAAATAAAAATAAAATTATCAATAATGGACGGAGAAAACCTAAGACAATATTGGGCATGGCTTCTCTATTGCGAAATGGAGAGCGTTAATAAGATGTTGGGTAAATGGAAAGAGATTCAAACAAAGAAGAGTAAAGCACCTCAATCCTTAAAAGGCATAGAAGAAAAAATTGGGAAAGCGCCATCAAGAGCAACAATTATAAACTGGTCAAAAGAATTCAGCTGGATCAAAAGAAAAGAATGGAAGCAAAAAATTGAATCGCGATACATCTTCGAAAGAGTAAAGAAAGCCAAAGCAGAAGAACATTTAGAATTCAAAAAAACACTTGCACAACTAAAACTAAACCAAAGATAGACCAAAAGGAGGGCAAGGTTGGGGCAAAACGAGGGTAGATTTAGACCAATAACTGGACAGGAATTGGATAAAACTTGGACAGGTTTTATACCAAAGTCGGATGAAAGGCGGACAAAAGGCGGATAGATTTTAGACCACAGGGCGACTAAAAGCGACCGAAAGGCGACCAGAAATAAACCAAAGCTTCTACAATTCTTCGTCAACACTTCGTCGGTTTTAAACCAAAAATATACCAAAACATCGGTAAGTCATCGGGGAAACATCGGGGAAAAATCAAAGCAGTACATTGTAAAAATGAACAAAAAGACGTAGAATATAATTGCGTCCTACAAGTTTGAATATCTGCACAGGGTTATTGCTTCTTTTGAAGCCCAATTGCGGGCTGAAAGGGGCGACTATCCTCCACAATTGGTTGCCTTGTGCAATTCAATCTTGTGGGACGCAGGCTCTGGTCGTCCCTTTTTGTTTTGTTTGACTTCCTTAAACCTTCGGCCCATGTTGTGTGTAGAAAGGCCGAAATCAATATTAAGTAAATAATTAATGAACAAACATATGACAATAAAAGCCAAAATTTACGCCGTAATCGCCATTGTAGCGGTCTTTGGAGCAGGTTACGGAGTTTATCACCTTCTAAGCAAAGTACCGCAAAATAAAGGCAACGTTGACGTAGCCTCAATAACGACATTCG
>JAQULK010000003.1 GCA_028718635.1 Candidatus Paceibacterota bacterium | reverse complement strand
TGTGCTCTTCCGATCTTTGATGACGGAATTAAAAAATGAAATAGAAAAGAGGCTCGGGGTCACCTATTCGCTCGGTCTGGCTCGAACAAAAGCCTTGGCCAAACAAGCTTCCAAGCTCGAGAAACCGGGTGGACTAGTCATATTGCTTTCAAAAGAAGCCGAAGTCCGCGCCTTGAAGGCGACTCCTATAGACGACATCTGGGGCATTGGCCGGCAGACTGTTCCAAGGCTTCGCAATTTTGGAATAAAAACCGCTTATGATTTTGTAAATTATTCTTCAAAAGAAATAGAGAAATATTTTTCTGAGCCGGTATTAAATTTAAAAAGAGAACTCTCGGGAGAGCAGATCTTTGAAGTGGAAGGCAATGTTGACCCGCGAGACCAGAAATCCATCCAAGCGACTTCCACTTTTCGTCCTTCTTCGACCGATCCCAAAATAATCTTTAGGGAATTATCCAAAAACGCAGAACACGCGTGCGAGAATGCGAGAGCTATTCGTCTTCTCAGTAACAAAATTGCATTCTTTGTGAAAACGAGTGATTTTAAGCACTATACCGGTGAAATTAAATTAGCTTTTTACACTTCCGACCCCGGGGTGATTTTAAACGTAATCGAGCCAAAGTTTCCTAAGCTGTTAAAAAGCAAAGAGAAGATTCGCTCGACCGGAGTGATCCTCCACAATCTCGTGCGGGAGGAAAGCGTTCCTCGAGATTTGTTTGGAAAGCAAGACAAAGAACTCAATAATATTATTATAGAAGAAACAGCCGACAAGCTCCGCCAGAAATATGGCGATGATACCATCAAAAGAGCCGCTTCAATGAAAAGAAAATAATCGGAATTATCTTGCGCTTATTAAAGAGGTTGGACTGACTGGATGACTTGGCTGATTATCGGGTCAATCGTAAATTCTGTTCTTTCTTTTTCGCAGGCAGTTTTATTGGGTTCGGGATAGTTTGCGCATTGGACATAACGCAGACTGAAAGTAAAAAAATACAATTTGCCTAGCATTGCAGTTTCGTAAGCGTAATTGGAATAAATGCTCCCAGCAGCTCCCTCGGTCTCTATGGTTACGCAATAATTTTTTCCATCAATTACCTTGAGGGAGGTTTGTCCGGCTCTGGCTATTTCTGAGCCGGCAGGGGTGCAGGTGAATGATCCATTTTGGATTTGCACTTTTGGAGGCCAGTCGACAGTGCTGATAAAGGTCGTGGATAATTTTTCAGGATACTTGAATGAAAAATTATTCGCCGGGTCCGTAAATGTTTTCCAAGCGCTTATGTCGATAGAGTTAGGGTTATTTTTTACGGAGGCGGGGAGAGGTTGATTGGTATTTTCGGACGAGATGATTTTATCAACCAATTTTGGAACCCAAATTCCTTGGGTAACCAATAAAGCAATTCCAATTACTATTAAAATAAGCAAAAAAATTCTAATGTATTTTATTATGTTTGGCATATCGCTATTGTATCAAATTTATCTATTCGGAGCATAGAATGATGCAGGAACCTTTTTAAAATTTATTCCAAAGCACTTGATTGGTCACCTCATGGTGGTATGTAATTTCAGAAGGCTTGATGATGGTGCCCAAAGCTTTTGGACTGCGGACAGCTACCATTTGTTTGGATTCAGTATATTTTTCTTGATTGGTTTTACTTAGAATTTTAGTAATAAAATCGCTGCTTTTGAAAAACTTAATGGCGTCATATATATTGTCGGGCAAAATACGCAATCGATCGCGCTTTTCCTTATCTTTTTTTAACGGCATTCCTTCGAATCCTGTTTTCACAATTGTATAAAGAACCAAATATGGATTTGCATCAGGTGCTACCGAACGTATTTCAATGCGCGCAGAACGTTCATTGCCTATTGGAATACGAATCATTGAACCTCGATCAAGAGCTGAAACCTTGATCTGGTTTGGCGCTTCAAAATGAGGATCCAATCGACGATAGGCATTTACACTAGGATTTAAAACTAAGCAAATTTCTGATGCATGATTTAATATGCGAGAAATAAAATCCCAAGCAATATCCGACAGACCATCTTTTCCTTTTGCGTTATAAAAAATATTTTTTCCATTTTTGGCTAGAGAAAAATTTGTATGCATTCCTGAGCCATTGATACCGACAAAAGGCTTAGGCAAGAAAGTGGCTGTCATTTCCATATTATTTGCTACTTGGCGGCAGATAAGTTTATAAAGCTGGATATTATCGCAAGCTCGTATCACCTCGCTATAAGAAAAATTCATTTCGAATTGTGAAGGAGCCACTTCTGGGTGATCTTTTTCATTTTTAAATCCCATGGCACGCTGTGCTTCTGCCGCCTTATCGATAAATTTGCGCAATCTGCCTAATGGCAATGAATGATAATAGCCGCCAGTTGAAATAAATTGGAAAGAACCCATTTCTTCATATCTTTGTTCAGAATTAATTCCATCAACTAAAAATCCTTCTATTTCAGCTGAAACATTTATAGTAATACCGTTTTTCTTTTTTAATTCATTTGCATAATATTTGAGTTGTCCACGAAAATCGGAAATGTATGGCTTATGATCTTGATCAAGCACATCGGCAAAAAGGATAACTTTTCCGGGACCAAAAATATCGGATGGCAAAAAACGAATACTGCTCCAATCAACAGACAGGCGTAAGTCCGATTCATTTTGTTGACTAAAACCACGGATGGAAGAACCATCAAAAGTTAAATTATCCACAAAATCCAATAAAAACTTTTTATCATAATCAAGCATATGGAAACGACCTTCGATATCTGAAAAACAAATCGTTATTGCTTTTATTCCTTTTTCTTTTTGTAAATATGTTTTCCACTCTTTTTCTAGTTCATTTTCGTCCATCTTTTCTGCCTGTTCCTTGGCTCGAAGATTCATCACTTCGAGATCATTATAAGATATTTCCAAGAACTTTTTTAACTCGTTATCTTTTTCCATACATTTTTTATATTAAAATATTAATTATTTAGTATAAAAATATACTAAATTAAGTCAATTATACAATAATTAACCAAAAAAACATATGTGGATAACCTTAATTATAAGCCAAAAGCACTGGCTACGGGACTTGGACTCGAACCAAGATCACATCCTCCAGAGGGATGGGTCCTACCATTAGACGATCCCGTAATGATTATTAATCGTTACCCCTACAATAGAACAAAATTACGTTTTTATCAAACTGTTGTATAATGTACATTATGAACATAAATTTAAAGATGACAACAAAAGTGGAAGAGGCTGCGGGGTTTATGGCTGATTCTATTTTAAGCCAATTGAAAACAGGCAGACAGGTTTTGTTTTTTGTGACCGGAGGGTCTTCTATTGCTGTTGGCGCGAAGGTCTCAGAGCTTCTAAGAAATAGCCCGGAGCGGAATTTAATCAAAAATATCACTGTCATGATGACTGACGAAAGGTACGGACCGCTCGACCACCCGGATTCAAATTGGTATCAACAGATGCAAAAAGGCTTTAGTCTTCCCGGAGCGAAACTTATCCCTATTTTAGACGGAAGCGATCGCGCCAGCACCACTCTTAAATTCAATGCAAATCTCTCCCGAGAATTAATGGACGACAAAGAAAAAAGATATAAAATTGGTTTGTTTGGCATAGGAGCAGATGGGCATACATCCGGAATATTGCCGGGAAGCGAAGCGGTAAATTCTGAAGATCTAGCTTATGGCTATGACACTCCCACATTTTCCCGTGTCACCATTACTCCCAAGGTTATAGAAAAATTGGATGAGGTTGTGGTCTGGGTGCAAGGGAAAGAAAAATGGGGAGTGGTAAAAGATTTATTGGAGAAGGACATAGAAATTTTAAAACAACCAGCGCAAATTTTGAAAAAAGTGCCAATACTGACAATATTTTCTGACTATGATGGAAAACGATAAAACAACTTATGTAATTTTTGGCGCTTCCGGAGACCTATCAAGGCGTTATTTGATGCCGGCTATTGAAAATTTACAGAAGAATATGAAGTACGCAGGAAAGGTAATTCCTGTTTCGCGAAAAGATTATGGCAATTTAAGAAATCTAGTGGGAGAAAGTGCAGCAAAGAAAATATTTCATCTAGCGGTTCCTCCAGAAGCGGTAGCAGATATTGTCGAATTAATCAGCGAAAACTTCGACGAAGATAATATAAAAATAATGCTTGAAAAACCTTTCGGCAATGACTTGCAGTCTGCGCAGGATTTGGTAAAGCACATCGACAGATATTTTTCCGAGGATCAGATTTATCGAGTCGATCATTATTTGGCGAAGGAATCTTTGCGGACGGTAGTCGAAGAAGAATGGGACAAAAGCAACATCGCCAGCATTAAAATAATTGCGAGCGAAAAGATAGACATAGAAGGGCGCGTTAATTTTTATGAAAAAACCGGAGCGTTGAAAGATTTTGTGCAAAGCCATCTTCTCGAGATGGCGGCCATAGTTCTCGCTGGAAGCTTTGAAGTGAGCCGTCGGGAAGGAGTATTAAAGAATTTACAAATTGTTTGTGATATCAATAAACATGAGTGCGTAAAGAGGGGGCAATATGAGGGTTACCGCAAAGAAGTGAATAATCCAAATAGCCTGATAGAAACATTTGTTTCCATCAATATGGTATCAAACGATCCAAAGTGGCGTGGAGTGCCGATAATTCTTGCGACCGGTAAGGCTTTCAAAGAAAAACTGACGCAAATAAAAATAGAATATAAAGACGGCAAGGAAAAGATTTTTCATATCGAACATGAACCGGAAACATATGGGCGCATTATCAAAGCCACCTTGGCAAACAATCATAATTTGTTTACCTCAAGCAAAGAGGTGATCGAAAGCTGGAGGATTTTGGAAGCGATCCAAAAAACGTGGGAAAAATCCGGAAGTGATTTAATAATTTACCCCAAGGGAAGCGCCATAGAAGAGATCTTGGATCTTTAGCTTGTTTTTAATTGAAATTGCAATATCTTATTTTTTTCTTTATAATTAAGCCCTAATGAATCCCGTTAGAAGCCGCGATCGCAATTTAAAAACAAATAAAAATATGAAACTAAATATTATAAATATTAATAATATTAAATATCAGAGGCGTGAGTTGATCGCGATTTGCTTCTAAACGGGATGAACAAAAAACCTTGGATTTTTTTTATAGCTGTCATATCTTTATTTGTCCTAACGTTTGTGTTTTCAGAATTTTTCAGCAGCACTTTGTCTTATAGTAAAAACGAACAAGCATTAAATCCAAGTATCGAGAAAATTAAAAATAAACTAGAGACGTTTAAGCTTCAGCCTCTTGATATTGAGGCTTATAATAAAAAATTACATGAAATAGCAAATAACCCTCCCGATCCTACTGTTTACAACACCATCAAAACCATTGAAAAAGATAAGAATGGCAAGCCTGTGACCAAAATCACCAAGGTTCCCGCCTCACCCCAACCGACCATAACACATCTTTGGCCAGTAAAGACTGTTTATCCGAATGCCGGCGCTATTTTGCCGTTTAACCGTATTGTCGCTTATTACGGAAATTTATATTCCACAAAGATGGGAGTGTTGGGGCAGTATCCTGAGGCTACGATGCTCGCAAAACTAAAGTCTGAAGTAGAAAAATGGAATACTGCTGATCCTTCTACTCCGGTGATTCCTGCTCTTCATTATATTGTGGTGGTTGCGCAGGGCAGTGCTGGGGCTGATGGTAAATACAGATTTCGTATGCCGGATTCTGAAATAGAAAAAGTGCTAGCTATGGCAGCGAAAATAAATGCGATTGTCTTTCTTGATCTACAAGTTGGTTTTTCCAATGTTCAGACAGAAATCCCGCTTTTAGAAAAGTATTTAAAAATGCCGCAAGTCCATCTCGCCCTCGATCCAGAATTTTCTATGAAGAGCGGCATCCGGCCGGGGAAAGTTGTCGGCACTTTGGACGCCACCGACATAAATTTTGCTTCAAATTATTTAGCAAAGCTCGTAAAAGAAAATAAGCTCACTCCAAAAATCCTCATTGTGCATCGTTATACGCAAAAAATGGTTACCAATTACAAGCAGATCAAGACCATGCCGGAAGTGCAGATTATCATGAATATGGATGGTTGGGGAGTACAGGCGAAAAAGATAAATACCTATCAGCAGTTTGTGTACAAAGAGCCCGTGCAATTTACCGGCTTTAAATTATTTTACAAAAATGATCTTTTGACCAAAGGAACGACGCTCATGACGCCAGCCACTCTTCTAAAATTGAATCCAAGACCGGTATATATACAATACCAGTAAAATATGTTATATAATTTAGAATATGAGAATGGATAAAGAACCAATACCAGGGGGTAAACTGGAAAAGAAGCTTGATTCAAGAACTGAAGTAGAAGTAGAAGAAGCTTTTCGAAAAAAAATTCTGGCACAAAAACTAGCAGGCACTTTCTTTTATAATAAGCTTACTGAAGCAGAACAGGCTATGTTTGATAGAATTACTAAGGAGGAGAAAGAGGATGCTAACCCCCGATATGGACACTAAAAAAGAAAAAAAGGCATGGCGAGAAGTGAGGAATAGAAATAGGCAGAGATTTTTTGACGCTTTTCGGGGAATGCGAGTTTTTTGGATGACGACCAGTAATTTATTCAGATATGTATCTTCTATATCAATTCTTATTGTGGTAATTTTAGGTTTTTATTTTAAAGTTTCCTGTTCCGAATGGATGGATTTAATTTTTGCGATCGGTTTTGTTTTAGTTTCGGAAGCCTTCAATACTGCCATCGAGATAGACATAGATTTAACTTCTCCGGAATATCATCCGTACGCTAGAGACACGAAAGACGCCGCAGCTGCAGCTGTATTATTGTCTGTATTTGTTTCTGTTATCGTCGGGTTTACCATTTTCTTGCCTAAAATTTTTTAAATTGGTAAAATACAACTCATGAGTAATAATGCTAAAATTTTCATTTTAATAATCTGTCTTTTAGTTCTAGGAGTGATCACCGCTGTATTGCTTCAGCCAACCGTTCTTCCGACTGCAGGTCCTGGCAAATATGATTCATTTGCTACTTGTTTAAAAGATAAGGGCGCAGTTTTTTATGGAACTTTTTGGTGTCCTCATTGCCAAGCAGAGAAGAAACTTTTTGGCGTATCTCAAAAATTATTACCATATGTTGAGTGTTCTACTCCTGATGGGCAAGGACAGACGCAGATTTGTGCAGATAATAAAATAACCAGCTATCCCACTTGGACATTTGCCGATGGAACAAGCCTAAGTGGAGAGATTTCCCTACAACAATTAGCTGATAAAACTTCTTGTGTACTGCCTCAATAGTGTATAAGTAAGTATTATATTATTATTAATTTAATTAATTATATGGGAAAAGGAAACAACGCATATCGAAAAGACGTGAAAAAGCCTAAAAAAGCAAAAAAGAAATAAACGTGCTCTGTTTTACTAAAAAAGAAAAAAAAATATTAGAAAAGTTAAACACCCCGTCTAAGGTGCAAGATCTTTTGAATGGTTTTAAGTTTAATTTTGAAAAAAACGGAGAAACACTAAAGTCTCCTATTTTAACTTTAAGAGCGCGTAATGCGCATTGTTTCGAAGGTGCCTTGCTCGGCGCTTATATTTTATCTTTGCATGGATTTACTCCGTATCTGATGCATTTTAAAGTAACAAAAGAGGATTATGACCACATTGTTGTTCCTTTCAAAGTCAATGGATACTGGGGAGCTTTATCTAAAACTAATCATATGGTTCTGCGTTACCGAGAACCAGTATATAAGAATATTAGAGAGCTGGCGATGTCTTATTTTCACGAATATTTTTTGAGTGATGGTAAAAAAACTTTAAGGCAATATTCCGCGATTTTTAATTTAAATACGTTAAAAAATAAGTCCGATAGTCGTAGCGGGAGTTGGGTAACTTCGACTGAAGATCTTTGGTATATTGATAAAAAATTAGACAGAATAAAACATTACGATATTATTCCAAAGTCTTATCTGAAAAAACTAAGAAAAGCAGACAAAATTGAAATAAAAGCCACCAAGTTAGTAGATTTTAAAAAATACTAAAAATATTATCCCAAAATCTATTCCACCAGCTTTTCTTTGGAGTTTCTGTTTGAGGAATAGAAGGAGTTTGAGAGACAGCATTTATAACTGTGGCAGTATTTTGTTTTACAGCTTCGTTTGTTTTTTTGCTTAGTTTTTCTGTGGTTGGAAGAAAAACAGATTTTGACTCGTCCGTAGGACTATGTCCGAGGAGTTTTTCTTCAAGATTTACATTTAGTAAAGGAGGGGTGACTGTTGGAGAAACGGGTATAGAGGAAGGAATAAAAGATGTGCAGGGTCGGCCTGTGGTAGCACTAAATTTTGTTCCTTCTTCGCAGACAGTATTTAAAACAATATATCCTCCTCCTCCACTGCTCCTATGAACTGGCGGGGTTTCTGGCTCTGGCTCTGGTTCTGGTGTTGGGGCTGGTGTCTTGTTTTCGTCTCCAAAATATAGGACAACATTTTCTCCCCCGGATAAAATTTTTGAATCCATTCCCATAGCTGGACTGTCGCCATCTACTTTGTATTGCCAATTATCACACAATTCAGATCCAGAGACGTTAATACACTTCAAATAAAAAGCGCTGAACATGTCGTAATAAATCAAATTGGAAATATTAAATTCCCCACTCGAAGCATCAGCAATATTAACTATTGAGAGTACACTGTCTGCATTTGTATCGTGAGGATTTCCACTCGAATCATTTATACTGATGGTTCCGGCAGGAAGCAAAGCTACACTTCCAACATAAACAACTTCGCCGTTATTTTTTACTGTTAAATTTACATTTACTCCTTCAGCCAATGCAAAATTACTTACTGCAGACAATAATACTAACGTAAACAAAAAACTTAATAGACTTTTTTTCATATATTTTTAATTTATAAATAAAAAAACTCCTACCGAGAGGAGTCGACATATCAAGCTATTAGGTCTTGATAATTCCTGCTCGGGATCCGCCAACTGGCGGAGCAAAATGATTGGTATTCGGACTTGTCTCTGACCTAAGTCAGAGCTTACCGTAGCGGCACTGTACTGGAATCCCTGCCTGCACAGGCGGGTCACCAGTTTCCCCAATCAATTCTTTTAATTTTCAAGCGAACTCTTTTAGTATATACTTACTTTATATTATGTCAAAGACAAATGTGGATATTAAAAAAAAAGCAATAAATGCACGAATAAAAATAATGGTTTTTGGGACTTTTGATGGACTGCACTCCGGACACGTCAATTTTTTTAAACAAGCGAAAAGCTTCATGAAGAATTCATTTTTAATTGTTTCAATTGCTAGAGATAAAAATGTGAAAAGAATTAAAGGAAAGTACCCGATAAAAAATGAAAAGGAAAGAATGTTTTTGGTAAAAAAAAGTGGTTTAGCAGATAAAGTAATTTTAGCAGGTAAAGAAAAATATTTACCGCATATACTAAGAGAAAAAGTAGATATTGTTGCTCTGGGTTATGACCAAAAGGCTTATGTACAAGAACTTAGAAAGGACCTAAAAGATAAAGGTATTCCTATAAAAATCGTGCGCTTAAAACCTTATAAAGCGAAGGTTTATAAAAATCACTTGTTAAAAATTAGAAGATAAACCCACACACTAACTTAGAGAAATTATTTTTTACTTGACACTCTTTTTTCGATAAAATAGAATATTGAAGTTAGTGTGTGGGTAAATATAATAAATTATTATGTTAGAGGAAAATATAAAGAAATTTTTTAATAAATTTTTTTTAAATAAAAATTTTATTTCTGTTTTTTTGACTAGTCTGCTGTCTTTTTTAGTTGTAATTTTAATTGGGGTGGGCATAATCTGGCATTATAGGGCAAATATTTTTGGATACTTTGCCAAGGAATATTTGACAGAAATGCAGAATGGAAACATTAAATTAAATGAAAAAATTACAACTCTGTCACAGGATTCTTTTGTGATAAATGCAGTTAAAAAAACCAATCCCGCTGTTGTCTCTATCATTATTTCTAAAAATGTTCCAAAATACGAAACCTGTGTTAATCAAAATCAAATCCTGCCTCAAAATCCATTCGGCGATTTGTTTCCAGGTTTTAGCTTTAATATTCCTCAATATCAATTGTGTCAGAACGGGACAGAAAAAAAAGAAATTGGCGGAGGATCTGGATTCTTTGTTTCGAGTAATGGTTTAATAGTTACTAATAAACATGTAGTTGATCAAAAAAATGTAGAGTATACAGTTTTTACTAATGATGGTAAAAAACATACAGCGAAAATTACTGCGGTTGATCCTACCTTGGATATCGCACTTATAAAAATTGACCCATTAGTTGGCGGGAGTTATCCATATCTTACCCTAGGAGATTCCAGCACCATAGAAGTAGGGCAGAGCGTCATTGCCATTGGAAACGCTTTGGGAGAATATAGAAATACTGTTTCAGTGGGGGTGGTTTCCGGTTTGGCAAGGTCTATCACAGCGGGCGACAATTCCGGTAATTCAGAAGTTCTTGACCATGTAATTCAGACAGATGCAGCGATCAACCTAGGGAATTCTGGAGGGCCGCTCTTGAATTTGAGCGGGGAAGCCATAGGGGTGAATGTCGCCATGGCGCAAGGTTCTCAAAGTATTGGTTTTGCTTTACCTATCAATAGCATCAAGGGTTCTATTGAGTCAGTAAAAGCAACTGGCAAAATTATTCGTCCTTATTTAGGCATTCGTTATGTGGAGATAGATGCGGAATTAAAAGATAAAAATAATTTAACAGTGGATTATGGAGTGTTGGTGAAAGCTGGATCGACTGCGAGTGATCTGGCTGTCGTTCCAGGTTCTCCTGCAGACAAAGCTGGGATTGTGGAAAACGATATTATTTTAGAAATTGACGGGGTAAAATTAGACGACAAAAACAATCTCGCCTCCATTATTCGCGAGAAAAGCATAGGCCAGACAATTAATCTAAAAATTCTTCATAAAGGCGCCGAAAAAACCGTCTTCGTCACTCTTTCTGCCGCTCCAAATAAATAGAAAATAATCACCACCCCACTTCGATTTTAGTTGAGGCTCCCCTCCTCCACAAGGAGGGGAGGGAGCCTGAACTTTTTGTTATCTATATGCTATACTTTATTTATGAATTCAGTTACTTTTCTTGGTTATATGGCCGGATTTTTGGTTGTCATTTCGCTCCTTCCACAAACAATTAAAGCTTGGCGCACAAAACTTACTCGCGATATTTCTTTATGGCGTTACATTATTTATATTATTGGATTAATCCTTTGGGTCACGTACGCTGTTATAACAAAAAATGGTCCAGTGGCTGTTACTAATTCCATTGGACTTATTCTTGCTTTGATTATACTTGGCTTAAAGATTAAATATAAATAAAGAAATACGTTACTTGAGTGCTTTTTTTATTTTATTTATGACTGATGCTGTTTCAGTGCTTACTTCTGTATTAGTAAAACGTAAAACTTTTATTTTAAGACCTTTAAAAAAATTAGTCCGTATCTTATCATATTCCCGATTTTCTTTTGTGAAGTGTTGAGAACCATCAATTTCAACAACTAACTTTTTTGATGGGCAATAAAAATCAGCGATATATCCTCCAATACTATGCTGTCTTCTAAATTTAAAACTAGTTTTTGAATTTTTAAGTTGCAGCCATAGTAAAATTTCTTCCGGCGTACTTTCATTCCTGAGTTTTTTTCTTCTTTCAAGCAGTTTTGTTATATTGTGAACAATTTTCATTGTGGATTTTTTAATCCTCCCCTCCTTGTGGAGGAGGGGTGCCTTTAGGCGGGGTGGTGATTTAGATATCGCTCTTTCGTATCGTGGAAGATAGATAAATTCCATAGAGCATAATTGCTCCTAAGATAAGAAAAATATAATTAAGAGATGGGACTAAGGAAAGAATAATAAAAGCGACAATTGGTCCTAAGATATAAGAAACAGGTGAAGCGCTACGGTAAATTCCGACAAGCTCTTCGTTTTCGCATTTAATATGCTTAAAAAAATAGGTATCACTGGTGCCATCTATGCTTGAGGCGCCGATTCGGGTCGCGAACAATAAAAGGGCCCAAAGCCAGATCGAATGTTGGTGAATAAAAAAAAGAGAAAGAGTAGTGAAAGATGCTATTGTAAATCCAAGCATTAATATTTTTCTTTCACCGATTTTGTCAGCGATTTCTCCAACATAAAATGGGATAAAAATAAAAGGGGAAAGCATTAAAGCGAAAATTAGGAATATTTCTTTCCAGTTAAAACCAAGATGTGCGTGTAAATATATCGGAGTGTAAATAACCATCCAGCAGTAAAAAAATTGAAGCAGGAAATTTATGCCGTAAGCTCGAAATAAATTTTTATTTTGAAAAAATTTATTTACATATTTAAAAGAATTTATTTTATCATATTTTGGTTCAGGTAGATTTTTAAGTTTTAATATAGATATTATTAAAAATAATATCATTACCAAGAAACTTGTAAAATAAACTACTCTCAAGGAAAAATCTTCTAAAATTGTTCCAGATATTAATTGCGCTAAAATCCAAGCTAGGTTACACACCATTAAATAAATACCCCTAACTTTTCCGGTAACGGAATTTTCAGAGAGTATTTTTAAAAATTCATCTAGTGAAAAAAATACTAAAGCGTTTAGAGAAAAGGCCAAAATAAATACAGCTATTATGCCCAAGGCATTTTTAGTAAGAGCCAATGTCAAAAAAGAGAAAGCATCTAAGGTGGCGATTAAAATCAAGAATTTGTATCCACCTATTTTTTTGAACAACTTAGGAGCTAATAAAAGAGCAAGAATAGAACTAATCGAACCAAGAACATAAATAATACCAACAAATTTTTCACTAATAAAAGAGGAAATAAAGCTTGAATTTATATAGGAAGCTAGAGCAATAGGTATTGAAAACAAGAAACCCTCTAAATATATTATTTTTCTTTCTTGAATCATTTTTTTTATACGCTCAAAATCACAGGTATAACCAATGGTCTCTTGGCTGTTTTTTGATACAAGAATTTTGAGATGCTTTCTCCCAAGTTTGCCTTGATTATATCAAAATTTATCGCATTTCCTTCACGGAAAGATGGCGGAGGCATCTTTGCGGTCATGCTTTCTATCCCATTTTTAATGATTATTCTTACTTGGCGCAGAAGCTCTTGATTTTCTTTTAGATATACGAATCCTCGCGAAATCAAATCCGGAGATTTTTTTAATTTTCCGGTTTTTTGGTCAATAAGCGCAATAATAACAAACATCCCGTCTTGGGCAAGCATGACTCTATCGCGGATGACTATGTCTTGAGTATCGCTAATAGAAGTTCCATCTACCAACATCGCTCCGCTTGGCGCGCGCTCTTTTCGCATTATCATCTTTTGCCCGTCGGCGGATATTTCAATTATTGAGCCATTATCCGGAACAATAATATTTTCCTCCGGCGTTCCCATATCCATTGCGAGTTCTTTGTGAAGCACTAGGCGGTAATGGTTGCCATGAATTGGAATAAAGAATTTTGGATGAGTCTTTTTATGTAGCCATTTTACGTCTTCTTGATTTCCGTGTCCTGTCGCATGGACGAAATCCTCGCCAGCTGTTCGGTAGCTGATGACCCGGACTCCTTGCCTAGATAGGGCGTCTCTCATTTTTACCACAGCCAATTCATTGCCGGGTACAATAGAAGCTGAGAGAATTATAGTGTCTCCTTTGTGTAAAGAGAATTTTGTGTTGGATTTATTGGCAGCACGATTGAGCGCGGCAAATTCTTCTCCCTGTGCGCCGGTCATCAAGACGACAATTTTATTTGGTGGGTAATTATTCGCTTCTTCAAGGGGAATAATGGTACCTTTTTTAGGAGCAAAGAATCCGGCTTCTATTGCTACCTCGATGTTCGTTTTCATTGAGCGCCCATCTATTGCTATTTTTTTGCCCAATGATTCAGCTACTTTGACGATATGTGCCAAACGTGTGATATGCGAAGAAAAAGCCGCGATAATTATTCTTCCTTGAATTTTTTTAATTAAATTTTCCAACCCTTGATGCACTTTTATTTCCGGAAGAGAAAACCCCTCGTTTTCAATATTGGTCGAATCTGTCATCAAGAGGAGCACTTTTGCTTTATCAAAGATCGAATATTCTTTTTCTTCTTCTTTGGTAACGATTCCGTCTATTTGATCGAGCTTATAGTCTCCAGGAGTCACGATCCATCCATGTTCTGTTTCTATGATTATTCCCATTGAATCAGGAATAGTATGCGTAACGCCGAAGAATCTAACTTTTATTTTTCCGCAGGTTATCACAGAATCTTTCTCGACAATATTCTCTTTTATCGGAGGCAAATGAGGGAATTCCGCTTGTCTTTTTTTCATCATTAGCATTGAAAGTTTTCTGGAATATACAGGAGGATTTCCAATGCGTGAAAGTACTAGCGGCACGCCCCCGATATGGTCCAAGTGCCCGTGAGTGATTATCAAGGCTCGTATTTTTTCTTTGCGTTCTTCTAAATAGGTTGTATTCGGAATAGCATAATCAACTCCAGGAGTTAATTCATTTGAAAAATGCATACCTGCATCTATGACGATGATATCATCGCCTATTTCTATGGCAGTCATATTTTTGCCTATCTCTTCCACCCCACCAAGCGGAATAATACGAATTACATTTTTTTCTATAGGTGGAATTTTTTCATTAAAATTTTTGTTTTTTGATCCAAATTGCGCAGGTCTGGAGCTTTTACCGAATTTCTTTTGGGTGTATTGATAGGTAGAACTTTTTGTTATTTTTTTTCTATGTCCTCTTTCTGCCGGTAGGCGAGCGGGGCCATTCCCATAATTAGAGGTATTACTGTGAGTAGGTGTTTTATTTTCATCTTTTTCTTCAATCTTTAATGAGGAGAAAGAAAGTCTTGTTTTTTTAACCATTTTATTTTTTAGTGAATATTTCCCAGACATTTTCTGTCTTAATATACCATGAATATATATTTAAAAAACGATCAGCGGGAGAAATTAGGTGATTAATAGAAAAACCCTTCAAGTCTTTTGATATTACATAAATAAAATTGGGGCTATATAAGAAAACTGCTGGCATATCTTTTTTGATTTCGTCTTCGAATTGCGCATATTTTTTAATTCTATTTTTTTCATTTACGGTGATAGCTGCGTCTTCTAGGATTTTATCTACTTTCGCATTAGCATACAAGGCGACATTGAGACCAGGATCTTTTCGCTGAGATGAGTGCCAAAAGGCAAATAGATCAGATTCATGATTTATAATCTGTCCAAATAAAAGTGTGTCATAATCTCTCGGGCGTATAACGCTTTGGTTCAAATTGCCGATTTCAAAAGTTTTAATATCTACCTTCATTCCGATTTTCGATAAATCTTGTTTAATTATCTCGGCAGTTTTTGTAAGTTCTTCTGCATTGCCTGTCGAAATAGAAAATTCTAAAGTGGTAGTGGTTTTCTTTTTATTTTTACCAACGATAGTTTTTTGTAAAAATCCATCCGGACCTTTTGACCATCCGTCTTTCGCCAGGCTATTTTGCACATTTTGCAATATGAGATCACGAGAAAGATTGTTCTCTGCGGACAATTTTTGATAGGCGATCATGTTCGGCGGGATGGGGTCGTCTGTGGCGACTCCGTATCCAAAAAGAACTTCTCGAACTATTTTGTCTTTATCTATAGTTTTGTCGATTGCTTTAGTGATAACATTATCAGTAAAAAGAATGTTTTTATTCTGATTAAAGAAAAGCCCGAATACCCTCGGAAGCACCGCAGACTCTATTTGATAGTTTCTTTCTTTTAAGATATCTGCATTCAAAGGGGTGATGGAGCTTATCTGTTCCACCTTCCCATCTTCGAGTGCGCGAATGAGGTCGTTTTCGTTTAAATAAAAATACAAATTAACGTCTTCGATATACGGTTCGCCCAATATAAATTTATTAAATGATTCCAATTCGTAAGAATCTATAACTCCGGAAGATTGTTTGGCTACGTTTTTAACCGAATAGGGTCCGGAACCAATAGGGAAAATATTCGCGTCGTTTAGTTCTATGGAAGAATTATCCCATAAATGCTGAGGCATTATTCCAAGGGTTAAACTTTCTAAAAAGGACGGATAGGGTTTTTTAAGAGAAAATTCTATAGTTTTGTCGTCTATCCTTGTCGCACTTACTCCATCAAAGTCCACTTTTTTCGGACTTTTTATGATCGGATCTTTTATCTCATTTATGGTAAAGATAATATCGTCCACAGTAACAGGTTTCCCGTCTTGGAAATATATTTTATCTTTCAAAGTAAATTTATAAGTTAAACCGTCATTAGACATTTCATATTTTTCTGCCAAATCTGGGGATAGAGTACCGTCCTGATTTTTCCTCATTAGCCCAGAGTAGATGAGCGAAACGAGGTCGAGGTCAGTAGGGGAGTTGGCTAGTACAGGGTTTATAAAACGGGGGGTGCCGATAATGCCTTCAGAAATAGAGCCACCATGCAAGGGGACGCTCACCATCAGAGATTTATTAATATTTTCGAGAATTATTATGGTGCTAATAAAGAATGTGAATAACAATACAATAAAAACTACTCGTTCCTTTTTTGAGAACGTGTTAAAAATTGAATTAATTTCGTCTTTTTTAGGCAATTTACCAGTAACTTTCAACTGGCGAATACGGCTATATAAATTTTGCATATTTTAGATATAAAACACAAAGATAAACAAAGTTAAATTGACTCAAATCAATTCGGATTAGCTATTAGCTTTTATTATTATACTGAGTAAGGCAAATAAAGCAAAAAGAATTCCGCAAACAAGGGACAAGTAAAAAAGAAACTTTTCAAAGCCTCGGCGGGTGTGGTGAAAAGACTCAGTGTCTCCTCCACCCAAAGCGCCTCCCAAACCAGCAGCGGATTGCTGTAATAAGATGGCTGTTACTAGTATTACTGAAAGAATGATTTGCACATAAGGCAAAATCTTCACTACTAAATTCATAGGATGATTATTGCATAACATTGCTCAAAAGGCAAATGCGCTGACTTTTTCACTTATTTCTGCTATACCCGTACACCTATTATTTATATTTGTAAAATAATAGGTGTTGGGGTATATTTTTAATATGTCCAAGCTTCAAATCGGCATTGTCGGTCTGCCAAACGTGGGGAAATCTACGCTTTTTAATGCGCTGACCAAGAAAGGCGTGCCGGCAGAAAATTATCCTTTTTGTACAATTGATCCCTCTGTCGGGATTGTGCCGGTACCAAATGAACGCCTAATGAAGCTTTCAGAAATATCTAAATCTAAAAAAACTATTCCGGCCGTGGTGGAATTCGTAGATATTGCAGGATTAGTCAAAGGCGCGAGTACCGGCGCCGGACTAGGTAATAAATTTCTCTCACATATCCGCGAAGTAGACGCGATTATCGAAGTGGTGCGAATTTTTGAAGACAAAAATATGATCCATGTTCACGACAAAATAGATCCGCTTTTTGATATAGAGGTTATTAATTTTGAACTTGAACAAGCTGGGATTAAAAAGCCTACACTATATGTATTGAATACTTCCGCCCTTGCAGACCCCCTCACCCAAAAGGGCACTCCCCCTTCGCAGGGGGAGATTGAAGGAATGCCCGGGGATTTTTTGTCAAAAATCCCCGGGCCACATATAGTCGTAGACCCTATTTTTGGTACTGGATTAGATACTCTCATAAAGGCAAGTTATGATTTATTAAATTTGATTACTTTTTTTACCACCGGAGAAGATGAGTCTCGAGCCTGGACCACTCTTCGCGGAGCGACGGCGCCTTTTGCTGGCAGGTCTATTCACACTGATTTTCAACAGAAATTTATTCGCGCAGAGGTAGTATCATATGATCAACTCATTGAAGCTGGAAGTTTTGCCAAGGCTCGTGAGCGAGGCTGGGTCCGCACTGAAGGCAAAGAATATATTGTCCAAGACGGGGATGTAATCGAATTTTTAATCTAGATATTTATCCCCAGCGGTTGAACCGCTGTAAGTGTATAATTAATAATTATGGCAAACAGAGAAAAAATAGCATTAGGAGAGTGTTACCATGTCTACAATCGCGGGGTTGATAAAAGATCAATTACCAAAGATAAAGTAGATGCCGAAAGATTCATGCAAAGTCTAGAATTTTTTAATTCAAAAGATCCTATAATAAGTTTGCGTGAAGTTGTTTCTAGTGAAAATGACAAAAATATAAAATCTAAAGAGCCCTTGGTGGAAATTGTTTGTTACTGCTTAAATCCAAATCATTACCACCTTTTGCTGAGAGAAATTTACGAAGGAGGCATAAGCGAATTTATGAAAAGACTTGGAGGAGGATACACATGGTATTTTAACAACAAACATAAAAGATCAGGCGCCCTTTTCCAAGGAAGATTTAAGTCAGTCCATATAAAATCCAATGAACAGTTGTTGCATGATAGCGCGTATGTGAATTTAAATTGGAAAGTCCATAATATCAGCGGTTCAACCGCTGAGAGAGTTAGATCAAGTTGGGATGAATATATAGGAAAGGCCAGTAGAAATATTTGCTCGAAAGACGTAATATTAGGACAGTTTAGATCAAAAAAAGATTATAAGATTTTTGCTGAGTCTTCTTTGAAAGAAATTTTAAAAGCGAAAAATGATAAGAAAGGAGAAGAAATGATTATTGGTAAACATTTCTATTAAATTCCAGCGGTTCAACCGCTGTAAGAATATGAAGATAATTTCTTTTAACATTGGAATAAGAATTGATAACGCAAAGACGATTGCAGAATATTTAAAATCGCAAAATGCTGACATCGTTTGCTTGCAAGAAGCAGTGCGTCCGCTTGATAAGAATGTTTTTCACACATATCGATCCGAAGAATTTATTAGGGAATATTTTGAAAAAGAATATCCGCATTATTTTTTTGCGCCGGAGTGGGTGGCGGATTGCTTTTTAAAAGAAGGCAAGGTGGATAGGAATTTGGGTGGAATGGCCGAACAAGGGAAATTAATATTATCAAAATTCCCAATCATTCATGGCGATAATTATTTTTATTATAAGGTGTATGAATTTGAGCGAGATAGAACTCATTTTTGGGAAGGAGATGATCATGGCCGTTCCTTGCAGGTTTGCGAAATTGATGTAAATGGAAAGACAATCCAGCTTGGTAATGTGCATGGGTCTTATTCCAAGAACAAAATGGACAATGAAAGATCTCTAGCTCAGAGTGATTTTATAGTCAAAAAACTTAAAGAAAAAAAATTGCCGACAATATTGCTTGGAGATTTTAATGCGCTCCCTGAAACAGAAAGTATTTCAAAAATCAACAAGGTCTACAAAAATCTAAATCAAGAATTTAATATTTCTGCTACGCGTCTAAAGGGGCAAAATATCGATTATGTTTTTATTAATGACTCATTCAAAGCAAATAGCCTGATTGTAGATATTGTAAATATTTCTGATCATTATCCATTAATCGCAGATCTGGAATTAATCCCAGCGGTTCAACCGCTGTAAAAAAATTTTATGCTTAAACGAATTTATTTTTTTTATTTTGCTTATATGGCGTCCATGTATTTCGCGCAGACGTTTATCGTATTTTGGCTTTCTCAAAACGGTTATAGTTTTTCGCAATTGTTGATATATTTCGCTGTTGCTTATGCCGTCGCCTTGGCGGGTATATTTTTCTTTCCTAAAGTTCAAATGAGCGCCAAGCGTTGTATTTTATTTGGCCTACTGTTCAGTGTTTTACAGGTTTTTGTTTTAATTAAATTTTTCAGTTCATACCAGCTTTATTTATCTGCATTATTTAGCGGCTTGAATATATTATTTTTCTGGATTCCTTACAACATCATGCATTTTAAATTTAGCCAAGAAGATAGTAGAGGGCTTCATAGCGGGATGTATTTTTTAATTACACCGATTATTGGAATAACTCTTCAACCGTTTGCCGGTGTAGTGGCAGAGAGGTTTGGTTTTGAAACGTTATTTTTAATTGGAATTTTCGCTTATATTATTCCCCTAATTTTGCTCAAATTTTTACCTTCTTTTAATTACGAAATAAATGTCAGGAAATATTTCTTAGAACATCGTTTTAATTGGTCCACTTTTTTCCAAGGGATGACGTCAAGAGTAAATTTTTCTCTTATCCCGATATTTACATTATTTTTTATCAAGACACCTAGGCAATTCGGGAATTTCTTTGGATATTTAGCCATAATGACTGCGATTGCTTCTGTAATAAATGGTCACATCTCAGATAAATTAAGAAAAAGAAAAATATTTTTTTATTTTTTTAGTTTTTTAGCAGTAATTAGTTTTTTGCCTTTAGCTTTTGTGGATAATATTTATTATTGGAGTATTTTTGCTGGGATTGGAAGCCTATGCGTGTCTTTAGCTAGTCCTTTTTGGCTTACTTTTAATTTAGATTATTATAAAAATATAGGAGTGGAAAAAACTATGGTCCTAAGAGAGGTGTTTTTAAATATGGGATATATCGCAACTCTTTTTATCTGTTTATTAGTTTTTTATTTTACGTCTTCTCCAAAAACAAGCTTGATAATAGTTTCAGCTATATGCCTTCTTCTTCCCGTCGCTTCTTATTTCCAAGGTATTTATCGTGATACTATATAGAATAGATAATATGAAAAACCAAAACCAAATGGAAAAAGAAATTAAAATTTTTTATTCAAAAGACTGGCCCCTCGGCTCTGCTCGAGACAAGACAGGATATGAACTCCTAGATACGGGCGAAGGGGAGAAGCTGGAGAGGTTTGGCAAATATACTTTTGTACGGCCGTATGAAGATGCAGTTTGGAAAAAAACTTTAGGAAGTAAGGAGTGGGCAAAAGCTGATGGAAAATTTTGGAGTTCAAAAGTAGGAGCTAAAGCTGGTTGGAAGATGTCAAAGGGAACCTTTGACATGAAGTCCAAATGGGAGATGGAATATAAAGGAATAAAATTTCTTGTGATGCCGACACCATTTAGGCATTTAGGATTTTTCCCTGAACAAGCGAGTCATTGGGATTTTATAGAAGAGAAAATAAAAGGAGCACAGAAGGAGAATTCGGAAAAGAATTTTCTTGAAACTGCGCCCTCGGAGTCAAAAGGGCAGGGAACCCACACGTTTCTTAAAAATTCTTTCCCGAATTCTCCTGTAAAATTCTTAAATCTATTTGGCTACACGGGAGTCGCGAGTTTGTTTGCTCTTCGTGCTGGTGCAGAAGTGACCCACGTCGATGCTTCAAAACAAATTTTAAATTGGGCAAAAGAAAATCAAAAATTAAATGCAGAGCTAGCTGAAGCGTCTATGCGAGTGATCGAAGATGATGCCCTGAAGTTTTTAGAAAGAGAAGAAAAAAGAGGCAATAAATATGATGCCGTGATAATGGACCCGCCGAAATTCGGCAGAGGTCCCAAAGGAGAAGTTTGGAAGCTAGAAGAAATGTTGCCGAAGCTTCTTCTTGCGGTAAGGAAAGTTTTGAGCGAAAAACCACTTTTTGTGATACTGACTTCTTATGCAATTGATTCTTCTTCGCTTTCTTTGGGATATGCTCTTGAAGAAACAATGCAAGACTTTAAAGGGAATATTGAACAAGGGGAGCTTTGTATTTTGGAAAAATCCAATAATCGTATTATTCCGCTTGCCAATACGACTGTGTGGAGCGTATAATTGCATGTATAGTCGTTTTTATAAATCGCAACATTAAACAATATGGATCCCGAACGAAGTCCATGTTATATGTTCTTCCGGGAAAAAGAATTTTTATTATTATTTAACTAAAGTAAAGATAAAAAATACTCTTTACTTCGTACGGGATGGAACCAAATCAAATACAAAATCAAGTTAGTTCAAAGACAAGCGCTAAAGATTTTTTCATAAATTTAGGCGCTATTGTCGCTCTTGCTTTTTTTGTGGGCAATCTTATCAATCTTTTGTTCACAATAATAAATAAAGCTTTTCCCCTCACTACTGGTTCTAACTTTAGCGAGAGCTCTTCTATCAGTTTTCCCGTGGCTTCGCTTATTATCTTTTTCCCCGTTTATATTTTACTCATGTGGTTGTTGGAAAAAGATTATGTTTTGGAGCCTGGGAAGAGAAACATTGGCATACGCAAATGGCTGACCTACATAACACTGTTCGTGTCCGGGTTTGCTTTGGCGGGGGATTTAGTTACGGTTTTATTTTATTTTATTGATGGCAGGGATATTACCTCAGGGTTTATTCTAAAAGCTTTATCTGTCTTAATAATTTCCCTTTCAATTTTCTTTTATTACATTTCTGAAGTGCGTGGAAAGATGAACAGCAGTTTGCAAAAAAGATGGGCGATTGGTTCAGCTATAGTAATTGTAGTTTGTATAATTTGGGGTTTCGCTGTACTTGGTTCACCTCGAACGCAACAGCTTTTGAAATATGATGAACAAAAAGTAAATGATTTACAAAATATAGAAGGGTCTATTGGTAATTTTTACGCCACCAAGGGTGTTTTACCAAATAATTTTGATGAATTGTTGGCTGAAAATTATTATATAAATACTATAGATTCTCAGACCCAAAAACCATATGAGTATGAAAAGACGAATAAAGTTACATATAATTTATGCGCAGAATTTAACAGAGAAATAACCAAGACTGACATTAAGGGTGGACAACTTATGGTATATGGTGGAAATACTTGGATTCATGGGGCAGGTAGGTTTTGTTTTAATAAAACTATAAATCCTAATTTATATTCAAAGCCAATGCCAGTGCCTGTAAGATAAAAAATGAATGAATCCCGTTAGAAGCCGCGGTCGCAGTTTGAAACAAATATGTTTATAAAAAATACAATACTTAATAATATAATAAGGGTTAATCTCGGTTTAATGACCGCGACCTGCTTCTAAACGGGATGAAAGAATACGATCATAAGAAAATTGAAAAAAAATGGCAAACTATTTGGGAGAAAAAAGGAGTTTATAAAACCTTAAACAATTCTAAAAAGAAAAAATACTATGTATTGGATATGTTTCCATATCCATCCGGAGTAGGACTGCATGTTGGACACCCGAAAGGCTATATCGGTTCAGATGTTTTTGCTCGTCTTAAAAGAATGCAGGGCTTCAATGTGCTTCACCCCATGGGTTATGATGCTTTTGGTTTGCCGGCAGAACAATATGCCATTGAGCATAACATCAATCCAAAACAGGCAGTAGAAAAAAATGTAAAAACATTTGAAAAACAACTTTCTATTATAGGACTTTCATATGATTGGAGTAGAAGAGTAAACACCACAGATCCTGATTTTTACCACTGGACTCAATGGATTTTTTTGAAAATTTATAATTCTTGGTACAACAAAGACGCAAATAAAGCAGAGCCAATAGATAAATTAGTTAAAATTTTTGAAAAATTTGGAAATAAAAAAGTTAACGCTATTTCTAGTGAAGTTGAAAAATTTTCTGCAACAGAATGGAAAACAAAAACAAAAAAAGAAAAACAAAATATTTTAATGAAATATCGTTTGGCTTACGAGGGATATAGCGAGGTCAATTGGTGTCCAAAACTCGGCACCGTTTTGGCAAATGATGAAATATTAGACACTAAAGATGGCTTGGTTTCCGAGCGTGGGAATTATCCCGTGGTAAAGAAAAATATGCGTCAGTGGTTTATGCGTATTACCGCGTATGCTGATCGTTTGCTTTCCGGTCTTGAGGGTCTTGATTGGTCTACCCACATAAAAGAAATTCAAAAAAATTGGATAGGGAGAAGTGAGGGTGTAAATTTTAAATGTAAAATAAAAGATTTAAATATTGCTGTTGAAATGTACAACTCTGTACCTCAAACGTTTCGAGCTGAAACTTTTACAGTTATCGCGCCAGAACACGATCTTGTGCCGACTCTTGTCGCAGGTACTAAATATGAAAAACCAGTACTAGATTTTGTCGAGAAATTAAAAAAGAAAAGATCTGCAAAAGATTATGATGAAAATAAAGAAATGGAGGGTATTTTTACTGGTCGCTATATAGAAAATTTTGCAGGCAGTGGTAGAGATTTGCCGATATGGGTAGCATCCTATGTGGTGGCTGGTTATGGAACAGGGATAGTAAATGCTAGTGCTCACGATACGCGTGATTTTGCTTTTGCTAAAAAATTTAATATCCCTTTACATTCTGTTGTTGAGCCATTATTTACTGATGAACTAAAACCGGGTCTTCCTTTGGTTGAAAGAAATGCTATACATGCAATTGTGAAGCATTGGTCTGAAGATAAATATTTAGTTTTATTATGGAAAAAAGCTGATTGGGTAACTTTTGTTACTGGTGGAGTTGAAAAAGGAGAAGACCCAAAAGAAGCAGCTATTCGAGAAGTAAGAGAAGAAACAGGATATCAAAATTTAAAACTTATAAGAGAATTACCACGTTCCCATAGTATTTTTTATCATATACCCAAAAACGAAAATCGTTCTGTGCATTTTTCTAGTTTTTATTTCCAATTAGAAAATGGTGAACAAAAAGAATTATCAGAGAAAGAAAAAAGCAATCATGAATTGAAATGGGTTTCTTCTGGAGATATTGAAAAAATCATGAAAATTGACGGAATGCTAAATGATTGGAATATCCTGCGAGGCATAGAAAAGCCTATCGTAAAAAATGGTATTCTTTTAGAGCCACTTGAGTTTAAAGGCAGAGAATGGGGAGAAGTACGAGAAGATGTGATTAATTATATTGTTAAAAATGGTTGGGGAGAGAAAAAAGTAAATTACAAAATGCGAGATGCTATTTTTGCTCGTCAGAGATACTGGGGTGAGCCTATTCCACTTTGGCATGATAAAGAGGGCATAATAAATGAACTTAAAGAAAAGGATTTACCACTCAAGCTCCCGCCGGTGAAATCATACCAGCCTACTGGTACAGGAGAGTCACCTCTTGCTAGTGTTTCAACTTGGGCAAAAAAAGGATACGAAACGAATACAATGCCTGGCTGGGCGGGAAGTTCTTGGTATTTCCTTCGTTATATGGATCCTAAAAATAAAAAAGTTTTTGCTGATAAAAAAGCCATAAAGTATTGGAAAAATGTGGATATGTATGTAGGTGGAGCAGAACATGCTACTGGGCACTTACTATATTCTCGTTTTTGGCACAAATTTCTAAAGGATTATGGTCTTGTTATAACTGAAGAGCCTTTTAAAACACTCAGAAATCAAGGGATGATTTTAGGTAGTGATAATAGGAAAATGAGTAAAAGGTGGGGTAACGTGATAAATCCAGACGATATAGTAAAAACATATGGGGCGGATACATTGCGACTTTATGAGATGTTTATGGGGCCTTTCAATCAATCCGTCGCTTGGAGCGAGGAGGCTATTATTGGTCCGAGAAGATTTTTAGAAAGAGTTTGGAATCTTCAAATAAAAGTGTCAAAGACGGTCTTTGACATGAGCCCAAATATGTCAAAGGCCGCCTTTGACACTTTACTCAACAAAACAATAAAAAAAGTCGGAGAGGATATCGAGGAGATGAAATTCAATACAGCTGTTTCGACTTTAATGATTTTCATTAATGAAATGGGGAAGCTTGAATCCATCTCTCAAACGGCTTATGAAAAGTTTTTAAAGATTCTTGCGCCATTTGCGCCGCACATCACAGAGGAACTCTGGCAAAGAACGGTTCTTAAAGAAGTTTCCCCAAGAACCATTCTTGGAAAATCTATTCATCTTTCTGGGTGGCCAAAATACGATCCTTCAAAAATCCAAGATGAAGAAATAAAAATCGCAGTGCAGATAAACGGAAAAGTCAAAACGGAGATGATGATAAAAGCGGATGACGAAGAAGAACAAATTAAAAAACAAGCTTTATCCAATGAAACTGTGCTAAAATATATAGGCTCAAAAGAAGTAAAAAAAGTTATTTACGTAAAGAACAGGCTCGTCAATATTGTCGTATTAGCTTAAGTTATTTTAATATTTATTTATGTTGAATAATTCCGCCAAAGTGAAGTTGTTTCTTTTAGGGAGTCTATTTTTCATAATTTTTTCTGTGTCTAATGTTTTTGCTTCAGCAACCAACGGAACAATTGACGTGACTTACAAATACGCTTGGGGAGAAAATATCGGCTGGTTAAATTTCGCTTGCGATAATTGCAACGCGCAAATCACTGACAGCGGTATTTCAGGATACGCCTGGAGCAAGCAATATGGTTGGATAAATTTAAGCCCGAATAATGGAGGAGTGAAAAATAACGGCACAGGCATCCTCTACGGTTACGCTTGGGGTTCAAATATCGGCTGGATTGATTTTACCGGAGTTACTATAAATTCAAATGGGGAATTTCTAGGCTATGCCACGATTAAATCTGATAACAGTCGAATTAATTTTAATTGTATCAATGCTAATTCTTGCAGTAGCGCAGACTTCAAGGTAAAGACGGATTGGAGGAGAGCGAGTGTTCGGCATCATGGAGGTGGCGGAGGGGGTTATATCCGACCAGTTTTACCGCCTATTGTTGTCCCGAATCCCATTATTCAAAATCCTGTCGTGAGCGCACTCTATAATGTTGGAGGAGCCATTAACTCCGCCTCAAATTTTTTTTTGAATTTCTTTAGACCTAAAAATAATCTGCCGAAGGTTATTGTTCAAGTTCCTAAAATTGCGCCTTTGGCGCTCAGCGCGCACTGGGATCTTTTGCCGGCAAAAGAAATCAAGTCTTTCGTTTTTGCGCCGTTGCCGTATGAAATAAATATTCTCGCTTCTAAATTCCCCGAGCTTGGCAATACGTTGAAAGAGGTCGGAGTTACCAGATTTACCGATGTGGGTAAATTGACTGGCGCGACTTTAAATGTTCCTGGCCTAGCGGATACTCTTAATAAAACAATCCAAAATGTCGGAGTGGAGAATCTAACCAATATAAATAGCCTAAACGGTGTGACCCTGGGTGTTCCCGGTGTCTCTGGCATAAATGGAAAAATGATTAATAGCGTTGGCACCGGGAAAATTGCTCTGATTGAAGGGTTGCCGCTGGCCAATTTTTCGCTTGCCGATAAGAAAAATTTGCCGTCAGAATTTGTCTTTGCCCGAACAGCCGGCGAGTTGGTTGATTTGAATGTTGCTTTATCTATCGGTGATCGAGGTCAAGTGGCGCAAACGATAAATACTCTTCCTGGAAAAACATTAAAGTTGGTAGTAAAGCCTGTAAGCAAAGCGAAAAGTGTTACCGGCTACTTTATTTTTCAAGCAGCCACGCCGAGAATTTCGCGAGCTCAAAATCAAATTTCTCGCGCCTCGCTTTCCGCCTCAGCTCTTTTTTCTATGAATGGGTTGGTTGAAAAAGTGCCTGCAAAAACCTCACCCCCAGCCCCTCTCCTGAAAGGAGAGGGTGGCCAGAGTTCGGGTGAGGTGGAACAAAAGCTAGTGCTTTCCTCCTTTGAATATACTGACCCAAACCATGACGGAATCTATACGGCTGATGTTGTTTCTCCTAGCGTGGCTGGTGAATATCAAATTGTTACCGTGATTGATTATGTCGATCCTAGCTTGGGCACTCGCAGGATGACTATGACTACGGTTATTGATCCGGAAGGGTATGTCTTTGAGAAAAATAATGGCAAGGAAACTCGTATTCCAAGCGCTATTGTTTCTCTCTACAAATTAAATACAGCCAAAAAAAGTTATGAATTATGGAACGCCAAAGATTACCAGCAAGAAAATCCGCAAATAACGGACATCCGAGGCACCTATTCATTCCTGGTGCCGGAAGGTTCTTATTATTTCCAAGTAGAAGCGCCCGGTTACAATTCCTATACGGGAAAAGTTTTTGTGGCCGCAGCTGGTGGCGGCATCCATCAAAATATAGAGCTGCAGTCTGGTCGAGGATGGTATTCAGATTTAGACTGGAAAACAGTTCTTTTAATTGTTGTTTTCTTATTATTAGTATATAATTTATTGAAGGATAAATTATTAAAATTTTTAGTAAAATAATGAGTAAAGCGAATATATTTTAATAACCCTGTTAAATGACTTTTGCAAAGCAAAAGTTAAAATCTGAAAGATTTTATTTAACAGGATAAAGATTTTTATATTCATTACATTCATTAAAAATCATTTATGATAGAACATAGAGAGCATATCGCTATTATCATAGTTATCGGATTCTTGGTTGTCAGTGATGTATTTTTTGCCTTTAATTATTTTTCGGTAAAACAAGATTTGCAGACAGTGGAAGCTTCAGCCGCTAAGACGGAATTAAACACAAAAGTTATTAATTTTTCTTCGCTTTTTATCAGGAAAGTATTGCAAGCCAATACAGAAGTCGATTTTGAAACTCGACTTTCTTTGGAAAACGCAGTCCGTGATTTAAAAGATCCGGAAATAATGACTGAATGGCAGAATTTTACCGGGAGCAAGACGGAAGCTGACGCGCAGGCTAGCGTCAAGAAGCTCTTGGGCATTTTGATTAGCAAAATACAAACGTAGAGTTGCTTGTGAAGCATTTTTGTGGTACATTACGTTCAATGGATAAATCAAAAACAAAACTTATTACCGTAATTTACGAACCAGCAGAAGAAGGTGGTTACGTTGCTTATGCGCCAAGCCTACCAGGTTGCAATACGCAGGGAGAAACGCTAGAAGAAGCTGAGAAAAATATTTCCGAGGCTGTTAAGTTATATTTGGAGGAAATTAAGGATTTCCTCCGATTTCCGTGCCTTGTCATGGAAAAGATCTAAAAAAAGGGCTTACCGCCCGTATTTTAAAAGACGCTGGAATTAATTTTAAATAAAATAAAAGGTGTGAGGGTTATCCACACCTTTTTTAATTTTATGGCTCAGTTGTTGTATAATATAAATGGTTAAATGGTATTTTTAGGCTTAATATGTATTAAGAATGAAACTTATTTTGAATAAAAAAAAGATTATCCTGTTCGCTTCGGTTGTTTCTATTTTATTTTTTTCAAAAATAGTTTTTGCCGTCTGGAATGGCAATTTTTATAATCAGGGACAGACACTTAATCCGGAATGTTTGCCGTCAGATCCAAACTGCGATGTTTTAGTTCCAGTTGTTTCTGGCGTGAATACTGGCGACAATGCGGAGAATTCCAATTACGCTTCCGACTATCGAGCAGGGAACTTTGTCGCTGGCACAAACTATCTTGCTCCAAATGGATCAGCTGCTGCTCTCACTTCTTTCCCAACTCTGAATCAAGATACTACCGGCAACGCGGGAACTGTTACTAATGGGGTATATACCAACGCCGCCAACTCAATGTCCCTTATTAACCCTCTTACCACATTAGCTGAATCTTGGATTGGACCAAGCTCGACAACTGGTATTTATTTTAAAGGCGGCAATGTCGGCATCGGGACGACGAGTCCGGGCAGGACTTTGGATGTTGCTGGTGCGGCTAAGATATTAAGCGGAACAACTCAAGTTATTGTAGATTCCGCTTTGGGTGGAATGCAGTTTACTCGTCCCGAGAATGCTGTTATGGAGTTAGTGGGCTCTCGTTCTTGGAAATTAGTTTCTGCTGGGAGTTCTGGAGGATTTGCAACAACGGGGTATCTTGCTATTGCTGATGGCGGGGCATCAAACGCTGTGCGAATGGTTTTTGATACGACCGGCAACGTCGGCATCGGGACGACGAGTCCCCTAGATAAGTTAGAAATAGTTAATAGTGGAGCCATTAGATTAACAAGTAATAATTCGGATAATAAGTTAATAAAATTTTACGATGATGGGACAGAGGTTCATTTTATAAAAGGTGCTTTTTCTGGAGCTGGCAATACAGGCAATGATTTAATTTTTGGGTCTGATGCTTCCACAGCGTCACTTGTAATAGAAAGAGGGGGCAACGTCGGCATTGGGACGACGAGTCCGATACAAAGGCTTGATGTAGATACAGGTTATATAAATTCCACAAGGTATTATACCGGAGGTAATACAAACACTTATATTTCCAAAGATGGAACGGGTGGGATAGGCGTAAGTGGTGGATATTTAGATTTGCTTGGGACTGGCACATCGCTTTATGTTGCGAATACCGCAAATTTTCGTGGCACCATTGCTAACGATACGGCAGCATATTTGACTATAGCTGGTGGAACAAGCGGATACACATATTTCAGCGGCAACGTTGGAATTGGGACGACGAATCCCGGGGAAAAACTTACAATTGCGCAAAGTGCTGATTCAAATGGCGTTAGCGTTTATGGATATGATGACCAAAATACAAAATTCGTCAAAACGTATGTAAATAGTAACGGCGAGGGAACGATAGAAGCTAATGGAAATTTCTCTTTTTATACGAGCGGTTCAGCGGCGGCTTATTGGGGAAATCCAAATATTACATTTTATCGAAATTTTATAATGAATGGAAATACAATAAATGGCAATTCTACTGCTTCCGGAAATTTAACATTAGATAGCACTAGCAATACTACAAAAGGATATATTCTTTTAAATCCAACCGGCGGCAACGTCGGCATCGGGACGACGGCGCCGGCCAAAGCTTTGCATGTTATCGGTTTTTCAACTATTGATTCTTCAGGAACCGATGGTGGGGGTACTTTAGACTTAAAAAGCTATGCTAACGGTCTGGATGTGTTAAGAATATACAGAGGCGCTACTTATGTCGGTTCGCTTAGCACTGCGAATAGTGATTTTAATATAATTGCTCAAGGAACAAATAGAAATGTCGTTCTTACCCCAAATGGTACAGGGTATACACTTTTAAACGGCAACGTCGGCATCGGGACGACGACACCGGGGGCGAAGCTGGAAGTCAATTCTGCATTCACAGATCCGGGAGTTGGCAAAATTGGACTAACTAGTAACTTAACTATTACGGCTAGCTCTGGCACAAACAGTCAGATTCATAGAGGTTCAATGTTATCATTAACTTTGGCTGGATCTCAGAACTTTACTGGTGTTACTGAAGGTGCTGAATTTTCTGCGTATAATCAGGGAACAGGTGTAGTTTCAAGTTTATATGGTGCGTTGTATTCTGTCGGAAGTATTATTAATGGGGGAAACATAACAAATGCAATAGCTCTTGAAGCTGATTCTTATGGAACAGGTTCTGGGGTTATAACCAATATAACCGGACTTAATGTTGGAAACTTAGGTTCATATAACACTCCGACGACAATGAAAGGTATTAATATTGCCGCTAATACTGGAGCTGTTGGAACAAATAAATACGGTTTATACATAGGTGCTCAGTCTGGAGCTGCAACAAATAATTATTCTATTTATTCAAATGGAGGACAATCTTATTTCGCCGGCAACGTCGGCATCGGGACGGCAAATCCCATCGGTGCTTTGCAAGTCCAAAGTGGCCAGGTTGCCTTTGGCGGCGCGCCCTCGGGAAGTTTGTGGAGAACAACTATTCGCGGTGATTATGGATGGACCGCTATAGATGCCGCTGGAACGGTAATATTTGAGCTTTATACAGGATCCGGAACAGCACCCCATGGCCGGGAAATGCGCTTGATGAATGGAGTCCATTTGCATGGCTATAGTGATACGGCCTCGACCTTGAAGTATGATTTGAACGGTCAAACTGGCGATGCCTATCTTGCCGGCAACGTCGGCATCGGGACGACGAATCCAAGTCAATTACTTAATGTTTATGGAGCAGCTCCAACCATTTTGAGCGAAAGCTCTGCGGGTGGTGCGGCAGGCTCGAATATCACAGCGTTTTCCTTAAAACGTCCTCAATCTGGGGGCGGTGGTCAATACTACAATCTTGAATTAGGAAGAGACGCGGAAAACTCTTTTGGAATCAGAGATGTTACCGCAGGTATAACGAGATTACTGATAAATTCTTCTGGCAACGTCGGCATCGGGACGACAAGTCCGACAGTAGCTTTGCACGTTGTTGGCCAAACAATGATTATGCCGACAGCCGCTAGTGGACTGAGGCTTGGCTTTCCGAATGTAAATTCAGAAATTATGTCCTATGGGACGGATAGTAATATCGAACTAAGGTTATCATCGAAGGGGACTAGCGGGATAGTATTAAATTACAATACGAATGTTGGAACGGGCAGTTTGGCATATTATGGAGGAACAACAACTACGAAGTTTAGTGTTAACAACACCGGCCAGGGATATTTTGCCGGCAACGTCGGCATCGGGACGACGGGGCCGGGTTATTTATTAGAAGTTAATGGGAGTGCCGGTTTTAATTCTGGTGGATTGATTACATTGGTTAATGGAAGTGCGGCAACTCCTGCTATCAGAATTAACGATGCTGACACAGGAATTTTCAGACCGACTACTGATATGTTGGCTATATCTACGGGAGGAACAGAAAGATTACGAATTGATTCATCCGGCAACGTCGGCATCGGAACGACGAATCCGGGGGCGGCTTTGGATGTAGTAGGGAATTTATTTATCAATGGAGCAGGTTCAGAGCTGAAACTAAATAGAAATACTAGCGGTACGACACTTGGTAATTTAGAATTTGCTCAAACTACCAATGGTGTTATGGCCGATATTTATGGTCTGGGTAATGCTTCAACTGCAACAGGTGGCTCACTTGTTTTTAGAACAAGACCAGCGGCAGGGGTGTTGACAGAGGCGATAAGAATAGATACAACAGGCAATGTCGGCATCGGGACGGCGAGTCCAGGGTATAAGTTGGATGTTCAAGGAGCGGGCGGAGGCAGTGTGTTGTATCTTTTAAGTTTTACAAATACTTCAAATTCAACAGGAGCACAAACTGGAATAAGATTTGCTAATAGCAATGGTTCGGCTTCGACAATAATGTATGCTAAAACAGCCGTCGTCGATGATAATTTTAATTTCTATATCCAAAGCCAACAAAATAGAAAGATATTTTTTTCTGATAGTGCCGCTTCTGAAAAGTTGACCATAGACACATCCTCCGGCAACGTAGGCATCGGTCTAACAAATCCTTCAAATCAACTCACTCAAAAATCTACTACATCTCTAGAGAGTGCCACGCTCGGAGAGGAACTCCTTACTTCTTCCAACTGGACTACTACAGATTGGACTGGTGATTTTGCTACGGGTTTCACTCACACTACAGGCAATACCACGGCTTTGACGAATACTTTGGCGGCGGTTACGAATAATCTTTATCAAATCGCCTTCACCGTAACAGGCAGAACGGCAGGTACGTTCACAATCACGTTCGGTGGGGTTACGTCTAACGAATCCTTCTCAGCCACATCAGCATGGGGCGTGAAAGCCGGAAGCACTGGTACCCTTTCATTCACCCCAACTACAGACTTCGATGGCACTATCGTCATCTCTATCAAGCAGATAACAGGAACTTATGCTGCGACTTATGCTATCCAAGACAGTACAGGGACGAATGCTTTTGAAATTAGAAATACTCTAGCTTCGCTATACAACAACTTCGTCGGAGTTGGCGCTGGGAGGTACAACACCACGGGCTACCGCAACTCCGCTCAAGGCTACAACTCCCTCTTCTCCAACACCACGGGCTACAACAACTCAGCTCAAGGCGTCAACTCCCTCTACTCCAACACCACGGGGTACAACAACTCCGCTCAGGGTACCTACTCCCTCTACTCCAACACCACTGGCTACTACAACTCAGCTCAAGGCGTCAACTCCCTCTTCTCCAACACCACGGGCTACCGCAACTCCGCTCAAGGTACCTACTCCCTCTACTCCAACACCACCGGCTACCCCAACTCAGCTCAAGGGGTCATCTCCCTCT
>JAQULK010000002.1 GCA_028718635.1 Candidatus Paceibacterota bacterium | reverse complement strand
TGGCCGGGGGGAATCTAGCGGAACTAACCGCTAAGGCTAAATACTCTTAAAGATCGATAGTGAACTAGTACCGTGAGGGAAAGGTGAAAAGCAGCCCGATTAGGGCGGTGAAATAGACCTGAAACCGTATGTCTACAAGGAGTTGAAGCAGGTATTTATATCTGCGACAGCGTGCCTATTGAAGAATGAGCCAACGAGTTTATGCATGCTGCTCGGCTAAGCTGGCTAAAACAGCGCAGCCATAGGGAAACCGAGTGTTAATAGCGCGAATTATACCCGCACACTTATGTGCTTGAGGCGCCAAGGGCGCAAGTTGTAAACATCAAGCATATAAGTGTGCGGGTATAGTAACATGCATAAGACCCGAAGCAGGGTGAGCTTGCCATGAGCAGGATGAAGTTCGTCGAAAGACGAATGGAGGTCCGAACGGATAGATCGTACAACGTCTCCCGATGACTTGTGGTAAGGAGTGAAAAGCTAATCGAACCCTGTAATAGCTGGTTCTCTCCGAAATAGCTTTAGGGCTAGCGTCAAGTGTTTTCTCTGGGGGTAGAGCACTGGAAGGTTTTGACAGGGAGCAATCTCGCAAAACCTATCAAACTCCGAATACTAGAGACCATAGCTTGGCAGTTAGGCCATGGGGGCGAAGCTCCATTGGCCAAAAGGGAAACAGCCCGGATCTCAAAATAAGGTCCCTAAATATATACTAAGTGTAAGACAAGAAGGTGAGATTTCTTAAACAATGAGGAGGTTGGCTTAGAAGCAGCCATCCTTTAAAGATAGCGTAACAGCTCACTCATCTAGAGATTTTGCGTCGAAAATAATTGGGGCTAAGTATATTACCGAATTTGAGGATATGAATTTCATTCGTGAAATTCATGTGGTAGGAGAGTGTTCCAATCTGCTGTGAAGCGGGACTCGTGAGAGCCCGTGGAGCGTTTGGAAGTAAGAATGTTGGCACAAGTAACCGCAATGGCGTTGAGAACGCGCCACGTCGAAAGATCAAGGTTTCCTTGGTAATGTCAATCATCCAAGGGTTAGTCGGGCCTAAGGGAATGGTGAAAACCGTACTCGATGGACACAGGGTTAATATTCCCTGACTTTTGTATTCAGTGACGGGAGGACGGAGTGTAGTATGTATCGCTCATTATTGGATTTGAAGTTTGTTTACTAAAGATGAGGTGTAGGAAAATCCGCACACTGCTTTTAATGGCGAATCTAAGGTAGATGAAAAGTTTTATTCCTCGGAATAGGACAATGATACAAAGCGCGCTTCCAAGAAAAATCTCTAAACTTATGAATATAAGATCCGTACCGCAAACCGACACAGGTGATCAGGTCGAGTAGACCAAGACGAACGAGTGAGTGGTCCCCAAGGAACTCGGCAAAAAAGCAGCCGTAACTTCGGGATAAGGCTTGCCCCCACACCTACTTTGCTATTGTTTTTTGTTCTGATTTTGTTTTATCTTTTTTGATAAATTTTAAAGTTAGAATATTAAAGTAATAAAAATGTTGTTCTGAAAAACAGAACGATAGCAAAGTAGGTGTGGGGGCCGCAGCGAAAGTATTCCTGCCAACTGTTTACCAAAAACACAGCTCCCTGCGAACTCGTAAGAGGATGTATAGGGGGTGACACCTGACCAATGCCAGAAGGTCAAATATCGACGTTGTTATGTAGCAATATGTGATGGTGATTGATATAAGCCCTGGTGAATGTCGGCCGTAACTATAACGGTCCTAAGGTTAGGCCACGCTTTTTAAAAAATATCAAGAGTGGTCTAAGGACTGGGACTGTTGTAGAAAAAAGTAAACAGTTAGTTAAAATTACACAAAAAGTTGCCTATCCGCTTATGCGGATGTCCACAACTGACTATATGCTGGGAAATCTGTGCATAAAATGCTGTAGAATTGAGTACTACTTATGATATAATAAGCAAGTGTTATATAACACTTGTCCAAAAAACTATGAGTAAAAAAGTATCTCATGCAGAAAATCAGCAGGAAAGACTAATAATGATTGGTTGGGTAGTTGGTTTTGTAGACGGAGAAGGATGTTTTTCTACTAATTTTGTCAAACAATCTGACAAGAAAGAAAAAAATAGAATTCGACGGGGATACAAAACCGGATACCAAATATTTTATGAATTTTCCGTTACACAAGGTGAAAGTAGTATTGAAAGCTTAAAAAAGATAAAAGATTTTTTTGGAGTTGGTAATCTGTATCAAAATAAAAGATATGATAACCACAAAGAACATCTTTATAGATATGTTGTCCGCAAAAAAGAAGACTTAGTAAATACAATCATTCCTTTCTTTAATCAATATAAATTAAAAACTGCAAAAAGAAAGAATTTTGAATTATTTTCTAAGTGTCTTAATGAAATACAAAAAGGCAATCATCTAAAAATCAATGGAGCTGTACGCATAGCCAAAATAATGGAAAAGATGAATCATAGAAAAAGCAGAGCGAATATTATTAGAATCCTCAGAAACCAAACGTCAGGCTAAGCATAAACTTAGTAAGATAGAGTTCGGGCTTTATGGCGACATAAAGATTAAGGTAACCCTAGCGAAATACCTTGTCGGGTAAGTTCCGACGCGCACGAATGGTGTAATGAGTGGGAAACTGTCTCGGGGACCAGCTCGGTGAAAATACAATACCGGTGAAGATGCCGGTTAAGTGCAGTTAGACGAAAAGACCCTAGAAGCTTTACTATAACTTTATATTGAGCATGTTTTTGGACTGCGTAGCATAGATGGGAGGGGTTTGATGTGTACGGTTTTGGCTGTACTCTACTCGACAGTGAAATACCATTCTTTTTGAAGGCATGTTCTAACCAATACGGCAAAAACGTATTGAGACAGTATATGGTGGATAGTTTTACTGGGGCTGTACCCTCCTAAAGAGTAAAGGAGGGGTTTAAAGGTAATCTAGGCGCGAATGGAAACCGTGCCGATAGTGTAATGGCACAAGATTGCTTGACTGTAAGAGGCACATCTCGAGCAGGTACGAAAGTAGAACATAGTGAACCGACCACCCGTATTAGACGCGGTGGGAGATTAACGGATAAAAGCTACTCTAGGGATAACAGGCTAGTTCCGCCCAAGAGTTCATATCGACGGCGGAGTTCGGCACCTCGATGTCGGCTCACCTTAGCGCGGCGGTGGAGAAGCTGCCAAGCGTTTGGCTGTTCGCCAATTAAAAAGGTACGCGAGCTGGGTTCAGACCGTACAGAACCTCACCCCAACCCTCTCCTTATTAAGGAGAGGGGGAAGGGGGATTTTGTACAGTTTGAACCCTCAGAGGAAAATTATTTAATTTATGTTTTAGTTTTTTCGTTTTGAAAGTATAGTGATAGAACCAATCAAATCACGGCGGTTTTCAATTTATTTTGAGAATGAAGTCGGGGTTTTCGGTGAAATCCCATTGGGATAATACCGAGAGGAATTTTTCCTTGTAGAGACTACAAACCGGCCGCAAGCAATTGCGAACGTATAGTCCAATGCACAAAGCAATTTGTGATATCATGCGTGAGACAGGTTGGTCTCCTATCTACTGCACTCGTTGATTCTTGAGAAGATTTGCATCTAGTACGAGAGGACCGATGTGAACTGACCTCTGGTGTGCGAGCTGTCCTGCCAAGGGCACTGCTCGGTAGCTATGTCGGGAATGGATAACCTCTGAAAGCATCTAAGAGGGAAGCCAGCTTCAAGATTAGGAATCGTTAAGAACCGTGAGAGATGATCACGTTGATAGGCTTTAAGTGTAAGCGTAGCAATACGTTGAGCTGAGAAGTACTAATGTTTCGATTCCTGTTAAGAAATTTGGAAATCACAAAAAAAATTATTCGATCGAGTTTTCAGTGTTGGTGATTTGTCGCAAGGGTCACACCTCTTCCCATTCCGAACAGAGAAGTTAAGCCTTGTCGAGCCGATGATAGTCTTCATGGCAAAAGTAGGCAGTCGCCAGCACCGAGTACTTGATTCTAATCAAAAAGCTATATTTATATGGTTATTTTTGTCGTTGTCAAGATTTCGCTGTATTAGTCAGAACACATTTTGCACCCTAGTCTTTTTTAGTAATGCGTTCAGTATAGCCTCTTGGAGTTTCTAAGTGAAGTCCCCAATGTGGTCTGACGGTATTGTACCAAGTAAGCCAAGCAACAAGATCTTCATTTAATCTATCCAACTCTCCATTAATGAAAAGCGATTGTCTGGTCGTAACCCATTCTTCTTGGATCGTGCGATTAAATCTTTCAATGAAAGCATTTTGTTTCGGATGTCTGGGGTAATTCCAAAAATGATCAATGCTCAGATAGATGCAAGCTTCATCAAAATGTTTGGCAAATTCAGTGCCATTGTCTGTTTGCACTTTTTTAACTGCATATCCAAAAATATTTGGTAATGCTTTCAGAAAATCTCGAGCCATACTTGAGCTGTGAGAATTGGAAACAAAAGCGTAGGCTAAACGAGTGAGAATATCAATGGCAGTGAGGATGTAATATTTCTTTCCTAGAATCCATACAACAATTGTATCGATTTGAATCAGATCTCCTGGATTCTCTGGCATATATTCTTTTCTACGTAGTTTCTTCTTGCTCTTTTTCCATTTTCTTTCAATGAGTCTACCGGTGGCTCCATTTAATGTGTATCTAACTCGATCTGGAATTTCTCCTCTTCTTTTCCAATATTGAATGATATTCCAAACGGTTGTGGGTGAAAGAACATATCCAGTATCCACTCGCACTAATTCTACGATTTTTTCTTTTCCTAGTCTTGGTTTAGACTTCTTCAAATCACGAATATATTCTTTCACTTTTTGAGGAGTTTTTTCTTTTCTGGTATGAAAGGGTCTAGTTGTCTTTGGTGCTAACTCTGCAAATACATTGTGCGATTCTCTTAATTTCTTTCTCCAGTACTTAATGGTGCGTTCACAGACACCGTAGGCGTCAATGGCTGATTTGATTCCAAACTTCTGAGCATGATCTAAGACCTTTAATCTTTGCAATACCTTCTCTCTATCCTTTTCTGGTATTCTCGACCGAACGATATTCTCTGTGGCTGTTCTAAAACCGACTACTCCTTTGCTTATGTTGAATTGTTTCATATGTCCCTATTATGGGTAGGGGTGCAATATGTGGGTAGCCAATACATTCGCTTGACATTTTTATATTTTGTGTGATATAATCTTAGTTAGAAAGGAGGTTCTATGAAAGGACTTTTTGTGCCTTATCCCATGTCCTTAGGGACATGGGTGTGGGCGGTTGCCCTGCCGGCAGCCGCAGTTATAATTGTTTCTTGGGGGATTATGTGTTTTGTTTTTTCTTTCTAATCCCCTCTTTTTAAGCTCAGTTGTTGTTCACTTTGTGAATGTATGGCTGAGCTTTTCTCTTTTTGGACTTACATGCTATTATGTCTTTATATGGCATTGATTACTTGGAGCTTGAAACGGCAAATTTTTTACGTAGTTGTTTTAATTTTATTTTTTTCTATATTTGGATTTTTATTAATTTATCCGAGTTTCAATAAGGCGCCGACCTGTTTTGATGGTAAACAAAATGGAGACGAAACGGGGATAGATTGCGGAGGGTCTTGTTTAAAATTTTGCTCCGATCAGGCGGATGCCGTTTCTATTCTCTGGGCTCGCGCTTTTGAAGTCGTGCCTGGACGTTATAATGCTGTGGCTTACCTCACAAATCACAATAAAAACGCCGGAGTTGAAAAAATAAATTATAGATTTCGTTTTGCTAATACGAATAATGTTTATATCGGGAAGAGAGAGGGAAGTACTTTTATCCCTCCAGGAAGCAACTTCGCTATTTTTGAACCGGGAATAGACATCGGGAATTCTATTCCTGTTTATGTCACTTTTGAATTTACACAGATACCCATGTGGCTTCAAGTGTCGGAGGAGAAGATTGATCAATTAAAAATTTTAATTTCAAATATACAACTTGTGGATGAAACGACCTCACCCAAGCTTTCTGCTACTATAAAAAATAATTCACTTTTTACTATTCCTGATATGAATGTGATTACAATTCTTTATGATGCAAGTGGCAATGCCATTTCAGCTAGTCGCACTTATTTAGATCAATTTAATCCACTTCAAGTTTCTGATATTAATTTTACTTGGCCAGAACTATTATCCGGGAAGGTGGTAGCTAAAGAAATAATTCCAATGTTTAATATTTTCTCAGTAAAATTGCAGTAACACTATGGCAGAAAAAGTTTTTAAAAGAATAGACTGGCTTCTGGTTGTTTTTATTGTTCCGATAGTCGCAGCAGGCCTGGTAACGATGAAGTCCTTTGCTCCTCTTGAAAGCGGAGGCGATTTTTTTAGCAAGCAGATTATTTGGGTTCTTCTTTCTTTTGCGATCTTCTTTATTTTTTCTTTCATTGATTTTCGTTTTCTAAAGCGCACAAATGTATTGGTGTTTTTATTTTTATTTATATCCTTTCTTTTATTGATACTTATATTTTTAGGAAACATTTCGAACGGCGCGAAAAGTTGGTTTAATTTCGGTCTCTTCTTTTTCCAGCCGGTTGATGTGATGAAACTAGTTTTAGTCTTGGTTTTAGCAAAATATTTTTCTCGTCGCCATGTGGAGATCAGAGACATAAAACATATTTTCATTTCTGGGCTTTATGCATTTTTTCCTTTGGTTTTGGTTTTGTTTCAACCCGATTTTGGTTCGGCCATGATTATATTTTTTATCTGGCTGGGCATGGTGCTTGTTTCCGGAATTTCCAAGGTTCACTTATTTGCTGTGTTTGCTGTCGGAGTGCTGATTTTTGCTTCCTTATGGTTTGTCGCTTTTAAACCCTATCAAAAAGCTCGTATTTATAGTTTTATAAATCCTTTAGCCGATATTCACAAAACAGGATATAATGTATTTCAGTCAACTATCGCTGTAGGTTCAGGACAAATCTTGGGAAAGGGTTTAGGTTTTGGGACACAGTCAAGATTAAAATTTTTGCCTGTTCCGCAATCCGATTTTATTTTTGCCGCTTTTGCCGAGGAGTGGGGATTTGTTGGCTGCTCTTTAATTCTTTTGTTTTACTGTTTAGTAATCTGGAGGATTCTTCTTTCTGCTTCCTTGGGTGCTTCTAATTTTGAAATACTTTTTGGTATGGGAATTGCTATTTATTTTATGAGCCATATACTTATAAATATTGGTATGAATCTTGGGTTGTTGCCAGTAACCGGTATTCCTCTTTCATTTATGAGTTATGGCGGTTCACATTTATTAACCGAATTTGCAGGATTGGGTATTTTGATGGGTTTGCGCAGATATAGTAGACCAGCGCATCGCGATGATATGAAAAATGAATTTTTGGGAATATGAGGGATAGACCCCCTCTCCCTTCGGGCACTCCCCTTTGGCAGGGGGAGATTTACGGGAAAATTTTATGAATAAAATTATGACTATAATTGATGGAAAAAAAATAAGGAATGAGATTTTAGAGAAAGTGAAAACGGAAGTAAAGGAGCTATCTTTTAAGCCGGTCTTTTGCGATGTGTTGGTGGGCGAAGATCCTGCATCTCTCCAATACGTGCAAATGAAAGGACGCATGGCGGAGTCTGTAGGCATAAGTTTTCATAAAGCAAATTTTCCTGCGTCTATAACTACTTCTGAATTAATAAAAGAAATAGAAATTTTAAATAAGGTTCAAAATATGCGCGGAATTATTATTCAGCTTCCGTTGCCGGAACACATTGATAAACAAACAGCGCTCAATGGCATTGATCCAAAACTTGATGTCGATTGTTTGGGGACTGTCGCGAGTGAAAAATTTTACAGCGGTGAAACCGCTGTAGGTTTCCCGACGGCGCTAGCTTGCATGGCGCTCCTTGATTCACTTAATTTAGATTTAAAAGGTAAAAAGATAGTAGTTTTAGGTCAAGGATTATTAGTAGGGAAGCCAGTCACAGCCTTGCTCAAATTTCGAGGTTTAGATCCGATTATCATTCGAAGCAAAACTGAAAACAAAGAAGAGCTTATCAAGCAAGCGGATGTCATAATTTTAGGAATTGGTAAAGGAAAATATATTACTGGTGGTATGATAAAGCAAGGAGCAATTTTAATAGATGCAGGAACTTCTGAAGACGTAGGCCTACTCGGAACCCGAAAAAATATTGTCGGTGATGTTGATTTTGAATCCGTGAAAGATGTTGCCGGTTATGTTTCGCCTGTTCCCGGAGGCGTCGGCCCGGTAACTGTGGCAATGCTTTTAAATAATGTATTAACGGTAGCAAAAAGCTTTAAAAATGACTAAATATATTTTGAATTCAGGTGGTTCAAAAAATTATCCAGATTTAGCAAAGAAATTTTTTGCTGAGATAGTAAAAAATTTAGGAAATAACCCGCGTTTACTTATGTGTTTTTTTGCTCAACCACGCGAAGACTGGGAAATAAAATTTTCTGAATTTAAAGAGAAATGCAAAATGTTTCCAGAGGAAGCGACGCCCATTTTTGAATTAGCTTTTCCTGAAAATTTTGAAGAACAAATTAAAAATTCAGCCGTTGTTTATATTCATGGTGGGGACGATCATCTTTTGCAGTATTGGTTAAGACAATTTGATATTCCAAAAATTTGGGAAGGGAAAGTTATAGCTACTAGCTCAGCAGGCTCAGATGCCATTTCTAAATATTTTTGGACCTGTGATTGGCGTCGGTGTATGGACGGGCTTTCAATTTTACCGATCAAATTTCTTCCTCATTATAAATCTTCTTATGGCAGTGATGATCCTCGTGGTCCTATTGATTGGGATAAAGCATTGGAAGAATTAAAAAATTACAAAGAAAATTTACCTATTCATGCATTAAAAGAAGGGGAGTATGTTGTGATAGAATCGTAGTTTACAAATATCTAATCTAATATCAGCTATAGCGCATATTGATAAATAACGTATAATATAAAATATGACTAGCAGATATTATAAAGGAATGCGGGTAAATGCTTTCGGACTACCTATTTTTTCTCTTACTAAAAAAGAACAAAATAAAAAATCCCGCAAGAGGATCAGAAGTCTATACCATGTTTCTTTTTTGTCTTCTTTTGAAAAAGATGCACCTAAAAATTTACTTCTAATTTATGATATTCCAGAGGAAAGAAAAAAAGAAAGAGATTGGTTCCGTCGACAATTAGTGAAATTTGAATACATTATGATACAAAAAAGTGTCTGGGTTGGTCCATCACCATTACCAAAGGATTTTCTAAAATATCTTAAGGAAATAAAAATAAGAAATAATTTTAAAACTTTTAAACTAGCCAAACCTTATAATAAATGAATATCAGCTATAGCGTAAATGATAAATTAGGTATCTTTTTTAAAAAATATTATAATCCTATATAAATGAACAACGCAATCTTTTTCTTTTTTTATAATCTAGCGCATCAATCTAAAATTTTTGATGGCATTGTTATTTTTTTTGCTGTTTATTTTATTTATATAGCAATAATATTAGCAGGAATTTTTTTACTTTTTTATTACAAGGTTCTCCCGTCTCAAAACCCTGTTAGAGAATTAATAAACAAATGGAAGGATTTTGTTCCAGTCGGCTTGTCAGTAGTCGTCGCGTGGTTTTTCAATAAATTTATTGCAAAAATTTTATTTCATACGCTTCGGCCATTCGTGGTTTTCTCACAAGTGCGTCCGCTTTTCGGAGAGACTGGTTTTGCTTTTCCTTCTGGACACTCAGCTGTAGCCTCGGCTTTGGCCTTTGCATTATTTTATATCAATAAAAAAATCAGCTATATTTTCATGCTTTTCGCATTGCTTATCGGGGTTTCTCGTGTTATTTCCGGAGTGCATTTCCCAATAGATATTTTAGGTGGTTTTATAGAAGGTTTCATTATTGCTTACCTAGCTAATCGCGTTACTAATTTTTTCTTTAAAACTAAATGATTTTATCTTTTATAGAAAACCTAGGGTTGCTTGGGATTTTTTTTGTCGTGTTTGCCGAGTCGGGACTTTTCTTTTGTTTCTTTTTTCCCGGAGGATCTCTCTTGTTTAGTGCAGGGGTTTTAGCTTCAGCGGGTTATTTTAATATTTTTTATTTATTTTTTGGATCAGTTTTGTTCGCAATTTTAGGTGATAGTGTAGGATACTGGACGGGTAAAAAAATGGGACCGAGAATTTTTTCTAAACGGAATTCATTCTTTTTTAATAAAAATAATTTAGATAAAACTGCAAAATTTTACGATAAATATGGAAAGAGGACGATTGTGTTTGCTCGCTTCGTGCCCATTGTTAGAACTTTCGCTCCAATCATGGCTGGTGCGGGAAATATGAAATACAATAGTTTTATTTTTTACAATATATTCGGTGCTTTTTTATGGATATCCTCAATGATTTTCAGTGGATATTTTCTTGGAAATTCTGTTAACAATATTAATCAATATATTTTACCGATAATCCTATTTATAATAGTTTTGTCTTTAATACCAATTATTTGTGAATTTCTAAAGAAGAAAAAATAATTTGCATATTTTATAGAAAGTGTGTAATATGGCTTTATATTCATTATGTGGAAAAAGATTGTTTTAACTTTAATAATTCTTATTTTAGGTGCCGGGATTGGCTTTTTTGTTTATAAGTCAGAAGCTAACTATAGGAGATTACCTATAGGCACCAAAGCTACTGGTCTGGCAAAATTTTCTTTCAAACTCGGGCTTGATCTTTCAGGAGGAAGTCACCTGATATATAAAGCCGATACTTCTTTAGTTCCAGTAAGTCAGGTAGGGGACTCAATGAATGCGCTCCGTGATGTGATTGAACGGCGCATAAATCTTTTTGGAGTTTCCGAGCCAGTAGTGCAGGTGCAACACGGAGGATTTGTCTCTGGAGCAACAGGGGAACAGTTGATAGTGGACCTTCCGGGGGTGACAGATGTTAAACAAGCCATAGATATGATCGGACAGACTCCGCTTCTTGAATTTAAAATAGAAGCTCCAAAAGGTACCCCGCAAACTGCTACCGTTGGCAAAGATGGCAAGGTCACTCTCGATATAAATTCTCAATTTATTTCTACCGATCTTACTGGAAGATATTTGAAAAAAGCGATCCTAGAATTTGACACAAATACTCGTGAACCTAAAATAAGTCTACAGTTTGATGATACAGGGACAAAACTTTTTGCTCAAATTACAAAAGACAATATCGGGAAAATGGTAGCAATTTATTTGGATGGCGCGCCTATTTCTACGCCAGTTGTTCGAGAAGAAATTCCAAACGGCCAGGCTGTTATTTCTGGAAGTTTTACTCCGACTGAAGCAAAATTGCTTGTTGGCCGGCTCAATTCGGGAGCTCTGCCTGTGCCGATAACTCTCCTTTCTACTCAAACTATCGGCGCCACCTTAGGAGGTAGTGCAATAAATGCTGGAGTAAAGGCTGCGATTATTGGATTTTTTTTAGTAGCTTTATTCCTTATTCTCTTATATCGCTTACCTGGCTTAATTGCTACTATTTCTCTTTGTATTTTTATTGTTATAATACTTGCTCTTTTCAAATTGATGCCTGTCACCTTAACAGCAGCTGGCATCGCTGGATTTATAATTTCCATGGGGATAGCGGTAGATGCCAATGTGCTTATTTTTGAACGTGTAAAAGAAGAATTGCGTTCTGGTAAAAGTATTGCCGATTCGATTGCCATCGGTTTTTCGAGAGCTTGGTTTTCTATTCGAGATTCAAATATTTCAAGCTTCATCACAGCTGTAATTCTTTTCTGGTTCGGTACATCTTTGATACAAGGTTTTGCCTTGACGCTTGGCATGGGAATAATTGTGTCGATGTTCAGCGCGATTGTCATTACTAGAATCTTTCTTTCAACGGTTAGTTTTATCGGGGAAGGGAAAGTCGCCAGATTTTTATTTTCAAGCGGATTTTCAAATGGTCAAAAAAGTGAGAATAAATAAAAAATTATGTTTATAATAAACCACAAAAAAATATTTATCAGCATATCAGCCGTCTTGGTCGTTCTTTCTCTTATTTCTTTATTTATTTTTGGATTAAAAATAGGTATCGATTTCAAAGGCGGCGCGCTCACAGAAGTTTCATATAAAATAGAGCGCCCAGAACAATCTGCTTTAGAGAAAAGTCTTTCCGCTCTTGGTTTCGGTTCTATCCTTCTCCAGCCAGTAGGGGATCTTGGCTATATCGTAAAGACCCGTGATTTAAATGATTCTGAACACGCACAGCTTTTGACGGCTCTTTCACAAGGAGGAAAAGATGTTCTCACTGAAATGAGTTTCAATTCTATCGGACCTTCTGTAGGAGCTGAGCTTACCAGAAAGGCTATTTTGGCGATTGTCTTAATTTCATTTGCCATCATTTGCTTTATCGCTTTTGCTTTTAGAAAAGTTTCTAAACCGATTTCTTCTTGGAAATATGGAATCATTGCCATAGTTACACTTTTACATGACGTAGTTATTCCTATTGGATTATTTGTCATTCTTTCCCATTATTTTGGAGCAGAGGTGGATACTCTTTTTGTGGTGGCAATTCTTACTATTCTCGGTCTTTCTGTTTCTGATACTATAGTTATTTTTGATCGAATCAGGGAGAATTTGAGAAATCAAAATTCAATAGACAAAGTAAATTTCAGTGAAGTGGTGGGTAAAAGTTTAGAACAATCATACATTCGATCTATTTGTACTTCAGGAACAGTTATTCTTGTACTTCTCGCATTATTCTTCTTTGGTCCTGTGTCTACAAAGTATTTTGCTTTGATGCTTACAGCAGGAATGTTTTTCGGAACTTATTCTTCAATTTTCTTAGCTTCACCTTTACTTGTATTAGTGGGAGAGTGGCAGAAAAACAAATAGGTGTTATACTCTAAATAAGTTTTTGATTATTAGTTAACAAACAATATAAAATATGATGTACTTTTTAATAATTTTATTAGCGATAGTTTTACTTGTGGTTTTCGCTTTCAACCGTTTCGTCTCTTTGCGTAATCGTGCAAAGGAAGCTTGGGCGGATATAGAAGTGCAGTTGAAGCGCCGTTATGATTTGATCCCGAATTTAGTGAATACTGTGAAAGGTTATGCTACACATGAGTCTACTGCTTTTGAAAATGTCACCAAAGCGCGAACAGTGGCTATGAGTGCTACTGGGCCAACTGCTGGACACGCCGAAGCTGAGAACATATTGACTGGGGCATTAAAATCAGTTTTTGCCATTGCTGAAGCGTATCCAGACTTGAAAGCTAATCAAAATTTCTTAGCTTTACAAGGTGAACTTTCGGATACTGAGAACAAAATTCAATCAGCTCGCCGATTTTACAATGCCAATGTTCGGGATCTAAATATCGCCATTGAAAGTTTTCCCGGTAATCTTATCGCTATGACCTTTAATTTTTCCAAAATGGAATTCTTTGATTTGGGCGACAACGATGCCGCGCAAAATCCAGTGGAAGTAAAGTTTTAAATGGCTACTTTATACACAGAGCAATCAAAAAATGTTACGAAGACTTGGTTATTAATGACTATCTTTTTTGTGGTGGTCATCGGTTTCGGCTGGTTTTTTAGTTTTTATTACGATAATTCGAATATTTTGTATTTTTTTGTTATTTTTAGTATATTGATGAATATTTTTTCTTATTGGTTTTCAGATAAGATTGTTCTTACTTTAGCTGGTGCCAAAGAGGCAAAAAGAGAAGAATATTTTGATCTTTATACTAGTGTGGAAAATTTATCAATTACCGCTGGACTTCCAATGCCGAAAGTATATGTAGTGCAAGATTCTGCTCCCAATGCTTTTGCGACAGGCAGAGATAAAAAACATGCTGTTGTTTGTGTGACTACTGGACTTTTGCAAATTTTAAATAAAACAGAGCTAGAAGGGGTAATTGCGCACGAACTTTCTCATATTGGGAATCGTGACATGTTGCTTTCTACTGTCGTCGTGGTACTCGTCGGTTTTATAACAATTCTCGCAGATTTTTTTACAAGGAGTTTGTTTTTTAGTAGGCGTAGCGATGATGACAATAAAGGAGGAGGAATTTTTATGATTATTGGAATTATCTTATCTATACTAGCACCTCTTTTTGCAGTTTTAATTCAGTTAGCTATTTCTAGAAAACGCGAATTTTTGGCGGATGCTTCCGGAGCATTGCTTACTCGTTATCCAGAAGGTCTCGCTAATGCGCTACGCAAAATCTCTCAATATAGCCAACCAATGATCCATCAATCGAGTGCCATCGCGCATCTTTATATTGCCGATCCAAAAGGTTCAAAAATTGGCAAAAAAATCAGCGGTTTTTTTGCCACTCATCCGCCAGTGGAGGAGAGGATAAAGGCTTTGGTCGGGTAGTTGAGGTGTTTTCAATATATATTTGCATCTACGCTATAGCGTAGATGGTTGTATAAACATTTTTATGGACAAAAATTGTCTCAAAAAAATAAAAGTTTTTACTTTGAATTCTTTTGCGAAAACTCTTGAAGGGGGGAACCCGGCAGGAGTAGTTTTGGATGCAGATAATCTTACAGAAAAACAAATGATGTATATCTCTAAAGAGGTTGGTTTTTCGGAAACTGCTTTTGTTTCGAAATCAAATAAAGCAGATTTCAAGGTGAGATTTTTTACCCCAACGGATGAAGTTGATTTGTGCGGTCATGCCACTATCGCAACTTATTTTTTAATGTGGAATAAGCAACTAATTAAATCTGGCAACTATACACAAGAAACAAAGGCCGGTATTTTAGGTATTGAGGCTGGGAAAGACGGAACAGTATTTATGGATCAAAACCCCCTCAATATTTTGAGAAATTAAACAAAGGAGAGATCGCTGAGAGTTTAAATATTCCTGAGGAATGTATTGATGATGAGCTGCCAGTTCAAATTGTCTCAACCGGGCTCAAAGATATTTTTTTGCCAATTAAATCATTGAAATATTTATTATCAATAAAACCAGATCTTGAAAAAATATCAGCTATCTGCAAACAAAACGATACCATTGGTTATCACGTTTATACTTTAGAAACAAAATTTGACGGAACGGCTAATTGTAGAAATTTTGCGCCCTTATATGGGATACCTGAAGAATCTGCAACTGGGACTTCAAATGGCGCCTTGGCCTGCTATCTGTTTAAGTATGGGAAAATAAAAAACACACAACTATCCCAATTATATTTTGAGCAAGAATATTCGATGAATAAGCCATCAGAAATATTAGTAAAGCTAGTTGTTTCAGGTAATGAGATCAAAGAAGTTAAGGTTGGGGGAAGGGCAATTGTTTCAAGAGAGTTGGAGATTGAGGTATAGTAATTATTTTTGTGAACTTTTCTACATCTACGCCATAGCGTAGATGGTGGTGTGAGTATATAATACATTCTATGTCTCAAAGAAGATTAAAATATAAAGGCATGTCGGTAAATATGTTTGGTTTGCCTAGTTTTGGTGATCCCTATGAGAAAAATAAAATACTTAAAATACCCAAAAGACAATATCTTCAATCTTTTATTTCTGATTTCAAAAAAGATGTGCCAAAAAATTTGCTTCTAATTTACGATATTCCAGAAGGAAGAAAGAAGGAGAGAGATTGGTTTCGTCGGCAACTTAAAAATTTTGATTTTATTATGATCCAGAGAAGTGTTTGGATCGGACCATCGCCACTTCCTAAAGATTTCCTAGATTATTTAAAAAGAATTGGATTGCAAAAAGAATTTAAGACATTTAAACTAGCTAGGCCTTTTACAAACTAATCTACGCTATAGCGTAGATGCTATAAGCAATCTATTTATTTTTTAACCCCTTTTTGCTATACTGTTCTCATGAACATTAAAGATGTTGAAAATCTTGCTAGTCTTGCCAGAATTGAGCTTTCTGAAGAAGAAAAAAAGAACTTACTCTCTGACATGGAGAGTATTTTAGGATATGTCAAACAAATTGAAGAGCTAAAAGTTGAGGACGTGGAACTAGAATATAAAGTTCATAACGTTTGGCGAGAAGACGAAATAATTCCAAGAGAGTTTTCAAAAGAACTCATCACAAATCAATTTCCAGATAAACAGGATGCATTTTTAAAAGTAAAAAAGATTTTGTGAATTATTAAAATTCAAAAAATTTCTGCGCCTTCGCCCTCGGAGCCATAAGGACAGGGGACCCACGACGCTTAAAATTTTTTAATTTTAATAATTAGAATAATATGATTGATTTAGCCAAACTTACAATTGCAGATGCAAGAAGAAAGCTCGATAGCAAAGAATTTTCAGCAGTGGATTTAGCGTCGGCTTATTTAGCCGAGATAGAAAAGAAAAACAAAGAGCTCAATGCTTACTTGGAAGTTTTTGACGATGTTTTAGAACAGGCAAAAATAGCTGATGAGAGGATCGCCAAAGGGGAGTCATGTCCGCTTCTGGGTATTCCGCTTGCGATCAAAGACAATATTTTGATAGAAGGACGCAAGGTTTCTGCTGCTTCCAAAATGCTCGAGAATTATGTCGCGTCTTATGATGCTACGGTAATTACTAAGTTAAAAAAACAAGGCGCAGTATTTTTAGGCAGAACAAATATGGATGAATTTGCCCTTGGAGGATCTACAGAAAATTCTGCTTACGGAGTGACCAGAAATCCTCATGACAAAGACAGAGTTGCCGGAGGTACTTCCGGCGGTTCAGCGGTGGCTATATCGGCCAATATGGCTCTCGGAGCGCTCGGCACTGATACTGGCGGATCAATACGCAATCCGGCAAGTTTTTGCGGAGTCGTAGGATTAAAGCCCACCTATGGCGTAGTTTCGCGTTCCGGACTTATTGCTGCCGTTTCTTCTTTTGATCAAGCAGGACCGATAACAAAAACAGCAGAAGACGCAGAAATTATTTTTAATATAATTCGCGGCGAGGATCCGCTAGACAGCACTTCTATCGATAAAGATTTTTATGAAAAAAAGAAAGAGAAGAAAATCATTGGAGTGCCGATGGCTTCTTTTTCCAAAGCTCTTGCGCAGGATGTGTTGAAACAATTTACTGATACGTTAGAACATCTTGAAAAACAAGGATATAAGATAAATTATGAACTGGAGTTTCCTTCTTCTAAACCCGCCTTGTCTGCTTATTATATTATAAATTTTGCGGAGGTTTCCACAAATCTAGCGCGTTTTGACGGAGTGCGGTATGGTTTGCATATCAACGGTAAAAATCTTTTGGAAGATTATTTGCTAACCAAGAGCAACGGTTTTGGCCGAGAGACGAGAAGGAGATTGATGCTCGGCGCCTATGTTTTGTCTGCCGGATATTATGATGCTTATTACGGCAAAGCGGTTTCGGTGCGCGAGCAACTCTGCAGTGAATATTTGAAAGCATTCGAGTCCGTGGATTTGATAGCGACTCCGACCATGCCGGATACCGCTTTGAAAATCGGGGAAAAATCTGATCCGGTATCTTTATATCTTGAAGATGTTTTTACTGTCACGGCCAATTTGACTGGCTGTCCGGCAATCTCTTTGCCTATGGGGAAGGTAGAAAGAGAAGGTAAAAAATTACCGCTAGGCATTCAATTTATGGCTCCGCATGGAGGAGAAGAAAATTTATTTGAAATCGGGAAAAAATTTAAATCAATAACAGACAACAATAAAAGCACTGCCTGAAAGACAGTTATGTTATAATTTCATTATGGAAACAGTTAACCAAAATCCAGTTTTACAAAACACCTTTTTTGATTCAAAGTATTTTGATCCGACCTATCTATTTGATCAAGGCACAATATATTTTCATAATTTTATTAACAATCTTTCAATTGCTTCCTTCGGTCAAATATCTGTTTTTACGAAAACAATCCTTTTCTTTTTAGCGATGTTTTTTTTGACCATAATCTGTTACGTGATTGTTCGGATGCTCGAAATCAGAGCTAAGGAACATAAGCATTTGCATCATGAAATACATGAATACGCGCTCAAAAAGGCTGAAAGAGAAAAAAGACAACGAGAAGAAACCGGAGGCTCAAAAAATGAACGTTGGAGTAAGACTCTCAGCTATCTTTTTTCTCAACATGCGAGCGATTGGAAGCTCGCTATCATCGAGGCGGATTCTATGCTTGAGAGCTTGATGGAGCAATTAGGCTTCAGGGGAGAAACCTTGGGGGATAGATTAAAAAATGCCAATCAAGAGAATTTTCCAAATCTCACCATCGCATGGGAAGTTCACACCATCAGAAACAGAATAGCTCACGAGGGGCTGGATTTTGAAGTTTCTCAACATGAAGCAAAAAGAGTCATCGCTCTATACGAGCAGATTTTTCATGAGTATGGGTATATATAAAACCTCACCCTCAAATCCCTCTCCTTATTAAGTAGAGGGAAGGTTCATGTTGCGGGAGGCCGAATCGAACGGCCGTCTTAAGGTTATGCTTTACCACTATAGTTTTCACTACCTGAATGTTTGTGGTCTGGACTATACCATCTCCTTTCTTTTAAAAAAGATTAAGGAGCTCGCCATCTAGTCTCTACACATTTATTTTCAATTTGTGTTGAAAAATTTAGCTCGGAATTGTCTTTCTGCTAAAGCAGAGAGGATTTCTCCGAATTTGACGAGTACACACCTCAAAGTTTCCTGAGAGGGGGCCCATTATTTACTACGCTGAGCCTTACGAGATGCCTCTTCTCTATCCCGCTGTAAAGTATTCTATATTAAATTATAAATATTGGCAAGTTTTTTCCTTGTTTCTGTACTGACTATGTTATATAATATACCTTATGTATTACCCACAGAAAAAAGAAATTGCAAAAAGAATGCGAGAAAGTGGAAAAAGTCTTGGTGATATTTCAAAAAAAATACATGTTACCAAATCGACTCTTAGTTTTTGGTGCAAAGATATAATTCTTACAGAATCTGCAATTATAAAAATAAAGACAAAAGGTAAAGTGAAATCTATTAGAGGTCTTTTAAGATACTCAGAATTAAAAAGAAAAGAAAGAATAACACGAAATATTTTACAAAAACAAAAAGGAGCTGAAGATTTAGGCGCACTCTCTAATAGAGATATTTTAATGATTGGGTTAGGGTTATATTGGGGAGAAGGGTACAAATATGAAAATGGTGAATTTGGGTTTACTAATAGCAATCCGCATATGATACGTTTTTATTTTAAATGGTTAAAGTTGTGGAATGTAGAAAAAGATTCCCTAATATTCCGGCTTACTTTAAATGAATTTTTTAGAAAAAAGGAATATAAGATAAAATCATTTTGGATAAATTTTTTAGGAATCAAAAAAGAACAATTTTCAAAAACCACTTTTATTCAGACAAACCTTAAAAAGGCTTCATTAAAAAATATGGAAAAATATAAAGGTATTTTAAGAGTTAAGGTCAGAAAAGGTACATCTGCAAGAAATAAGATTTTAGGAGCCATAGATCATATTTCAAATATTTAATTTTTGCAAATTATATTTGAAAAAAGCCTTAAATAATGCTATTCTGCCAATATGTCGACGTAGCTCAGGTAGTTAGAGCGGGCGTTTCATAAGCGCCAGGTCCCAAGTGCAACTCTTGGCGTCGACACAAAATATATAAACGCTTTGAAATTACACGATTTTATGTATAATAGACTAGTTGCATCGGATATTTATTTGGATAGGAAAAAGGTAGTTTTTCAAAAATATCTAAAGATGCGGCTGTAGCTCAACGGTAGAGCGCCGCCCTGTCACGGCGGAGGTCGTGGGGTCAGCACCCATCAGTCGCGCAAATATAAAATTGTTAAATAATATCTTTATTCTACAATGACTTTTTAATTCTAACCTGATATACTTTTTGCATGAAATTCGTTGATGTTCAAAAAGAACTGAAAAAATATTCATCGGAAAAGCGTAAAAAAAGTAATGAGTGGTATTTTAAAACAGGGTTTGGTGATTACGGATACGGGGATAAATTTATTGGCCTATCAATGCCTCAGATTCGGAATGTTTCAAAAAAGTTTAACTTGCTTCCTTTGCAGGAAATAAAAAGACTGCTATCATCAAAGATCCATGAAGAACGCATGACTGCTTTGATAATTCTTTCCTATCAATTTGAAAAAGCTGATAAAAAAATACAAAAAAAGATTTATAATTTTTATTTAAAAAATACTAAATACATAAACAATTGGGATTTGGTGGATGTTACCGTTAATAGGATAGTGGGTGCATACTTATGGAAAAATAAAGATGAGAACAGAAAAATTTTATATAAACTTGCACTTTCAAAAAATATGTGGGAAAGGCGCATCGCGATAATAGCAACTTCCTATTTTATCTACCAAAATTATTTTACAGACACTCTTAAAATCTCGAAAATACTTCTAAACGATAAAGAAGATTTACTGCACAAAGCGGTTGGGTGGATGCTTCGAGAGGTTGGTAAGCGTAATCAGAAAGAAGAAGAGAAGTTTCTTAAAAAATATTATAAAAAAATGCCTCGTACGATGCTTCGTTATGCAGTAGAAAAATTTCCAGAAACAAAACGCAAAGCATATTTAAAAGGTAATGTTTTATAAACATAAATCGAAGCCAATATGCAGGAACGTATATCTGTATATCATTTAACACATTAAACGCAGTTCTAACATCGCCCACTAAGTCGTGCACAGGTTTTGACTCAAGTTTGAAATATTTTATAGACTACGAACCTATATGATATACTATAAAAATAGTTATGTTTATTTTATTAAAAATTAATTATTAAATTTCTTATGGCAATTTATTTTGAATGGACAAAAAGTATGTCAGTTGGAGAGGGTCATATTGACGAACAACATCAAAAACTTTTATCACAACTTAACAAAATCATTGATGCGATAGCCATAGGGGCAAAATCCAAAGAGGCATCCGATGCGGTTAGTTTTTTTGACGAATACATTAAAGAACATTTTTCTTATGAAGAATATTATATGCAGGAATATAGTTATCCTTATTTGCAAGAACATATAAAAAAACATGAGGATTTTATCAAGAATTATGTTGCTTTTTTAGATAAATTAAATAGTGGAGAAAATGCAGATGCATTAATAATGGAAGTAGAGACATATCTTGGAGAGTGGTGGATAAATCATATTGGTAAAGAAGATCAAAAATACCACAATTTTATTGATAGCCTCGCAAAGAAGTAACAACATACTCTTTTCAGCGTAGCTCTTTAAATGTTGCCTAAGTTTGGTAAATTTTTAGAATTTAAAGAAGGTAAATAATTTTTTTTGACTAAAATCCATATTGGGTATAATATAAAAATATACGTAATAATTTAATTATTGCGTATGTTTTTATTGTTAAAAAGCACAATTTATGTTTAAACTTCTGTTAAAAATATTCAAAAACAAAAACACAGTGATTCCAATATCCCATAATGATGTAGATCAAGAAGAGATTTCTTATATTGGAAAGAAGATACATGACAACGTGAAACGCATGTTTAATGGTTCTCTTGCTATCCGGCAAGTAGACGCCGGATCCGACAACGCTTGCGAGCAGGAACTAGTCGCTTTATCAAATAGCTACTATGATATCGAGCGTTTCGGGATTCATTTTGTCGCTTCTCCGAGGCATGCTGATATGTTGCTGGTTACCGGTCCGGTGACTCGCAATATGGCGAGCGCAGTCAAAGATGCTTATGAAGCAACTCCTACCCCAAAAATCGTAGTCACGGTAGGTGATGATGCAAAAGACGGAGGCGTATTCAAAGGATCTTATGCAGTTTTAGACAGCGTCGAATCAATTATTCCTGTGGATTTTCATATTCCAGGCGATCCACCGTCACCCAAGACAATTTTATTGCACCTTCTTAAAATTCTTGAGACATTAAACGGGCCTTCGAAATTAAATAATCCTATATAAACAATATGATCGAAACCATAACATCACCAATAGGGTTTTCTTCGCTGTTAGTTTTTTTTGCTGTTGGAGCGATCGGTTCTTTGTTGTTGCAGAAAGATGACAAACTGGCGAATATTTGGAATAATTTTTTTGCAATCCTAGGTTCACTATCAGGAATTATTTTTTCAGTTTTAGTAATAATTACTGGACACAATCTTGCTTTTAATTTCGGTTCTTCTTCATTTTCTCTTTTATCTTTCTCTTTCAACATTGATATGCTCTCCGCTTTCTTTATTTTTGCCATCTCCTTAATCGCTCTTTTTTGTTCTGTTTTTGGAATAGGGTATATCAAACATTTTTATAAAAAATACAATATTGGAGTATTAGGTTTTTTCTATAATTTGCTTATCGGGAGCATGATTTTGGTTGTGACCGCTTCGAATGGAATTTTCTTTTTGATTGCTTGGGAGATTATGTCGGTTTCGTCGTACTTTTTAGTTGTTTATGACAGTGATGAAAGAAAAAATATTAAAGCTGGTTTCTTGTATTTAGTTATGACTTATATCGGCACCTCGTTTATAGTATTTTCATTTTTACTGATTTATAAATACACGAATTCTTTTGATTTTTCTGTAATTAAATCCAATATGGCTTTGATTCCATCTTCTGTAAAAAATATTATTTTCATATTCGGGATTATTGGATTTGGTACGAAAACTGGTATCATTCCATTTCACATTTGGCTTCCCGCAGCTCATCCTGCTGCTCCTTCACACGTATCTGCTCTTATGTCTGGAGTGATGATAAAGACAGGCATCTATATGCTTCTTCGCATGGCTTTGGATATCTTGCAACCGATTCCAGTTTGGTGGGGGATGGTCATTATTATTATCGGGTCCGTTTCTGCTTTGCTTGGAGTTTTGTATGCGCTTACGGAGCATGATATTAAAAAACTTTTAGCCTATCACAGTATTGAAAACATTGGGATAATTTTACTTGGACTCGGTAGCGCGATGGTATTTTTTTCACTCAATATGGTACCCCTAGCCCTGCTTAGTTTAATCGCTTCGCTTTTCCACACTCTCAACCACGCTGTTTTCAAGTCGTTGCTTTTTTTGAGCGCCGGGTCCGTTATAAATGAAGTTCATACTAAGAATATGGAAGAGTATGGCGGTCTTATAAAATACATGCCCCAAACAGCGATGTTTTTCTTGATTGGCTCAATGGCAATTTCTGCTCTTCCTCCGTTTAATGGTTTTTTTAGCGAATGGCTGACATTCCAATCTCTTTTTCAAGGGATAGCTCAATTGCAATCTTATTCTCAGATGGTGTTTATGCTCGCGGCAGGGTCTCTCGCTTTCACTGGGGGGCTTGCTCTTGCTTGTTTTGTCAAAGCCTTCGGCGCTATATTCCTCGCTCGTCCCAGGAGCGAAGAGGTTACACAGGCAAAAGAATCTGATACATTTATGCGCATAGGGATGGGAGCACTTGCTCTGTTGTCAATTTTATTTGGGTTGCTATCAGGTTACATAACTATCTTGCTTGAAAAAGTAGGGAGAGGATTTTCTATTTTTAACAATTCCTCTTCTTCTGTTTTTATTTCTTCCCATCAAGTATTTAATATAAATAATGGTTTTTCATCCGTCGCTCCTTTTGCGATTTTCATAGGAATTATTCTTACAATTTTATTGGTAATTTGGATTATCAAATACAATGTCAATAAAAATCAAAAAATTACAATTAGCAAAACATGGGATTGCGGTACCGCACTTTCTCCTCGAATGGAAATAACGGCGACCGGATTTACCAGATCAATTATTCTTATTTTCAGGGGTATTCTCAAGCCTAGCATCCAGCACGATGTCGAATATCATGACGCCGAAAGCAGATATTTGCCGAAGTCTCGAGCCGTTACCTTGGGCGTAGAGAATGTTTACAATTATTATTTTTATCAGCCCATAAATAAAATAATTAATGGCTTGTCTTTGCGCATAAAAAACATTCAAACCGGAAATATTAATATTTATATTTCTTATATTTTTATCGCTCTTATAATTTCACTATTCTTAATATTATAAAATTATGCAGATTATTATTTTAATTTTACAACTTATTTTTGTTCCTCTGGTCTCGCCTTTTTTTATTGGTTTTATAAAAAAGATCAAGGCAAAATTGCAAAATCGTCGGGGAGCCAGCGTATGGCAACCTTATAAAGATTTGTGGAAATTATTGCACAAAGATGAAGTCATAAGCTCCGAGGCTTCTTGGATTTTTAAATTTTCTCCTTATATTATTTTTTCTATAACTATTATCGTGGGCGCAAGCATCCCTCTGTTTAGCTCTTTATTTATGAATTTTTATACCGGCGATATTCTGGTTACAGTTTATCTGCTTTCTATTGGGACATTCTTTTTGGCACTGGCTGGGATGGATACAGGCGGTCCGTTTGGCGGTTTTGGTTCAAGCCGTGAAATGACCATTTCTGCGATGGCGGAAGGTGGATTAATTTTTTCACTTTTAACTGTTGCCATAATAAGTGGCACGACAAACTTATTTAAAATATCAAGTGCCGGTCTTTTTGTATATAACAAACCCATTATATCTGTCATCTTGGCTTTTATTGGATTTTTTATTATTTTATTGGCAGAGAACGGCCGTTTTCCTTTTGACAATCCGGATACGCATCTAGAATTGACCATGATTCACGAAGCTATGATCTTAGAATATTCAGGCAAGAAATTAGCTTTGATGGAATGGGCAGGAGCTAACAAATTTATTATTTTTGTAAGCCTGGGCGCCAATATGTTTTTTCCTTATGGGATAGCACATAGTATGAGCTTGATGGCAATTGTTGCGGGGATACTGGTTTTATTATTTAAAATAGTGATTTTCTGTTTGGTAGTCGGGGTGCTCGAATCAAAAATGTCTAAATTCAGATATTTTCGCTTGCCGGATCTTTTGATCATATCTTTTATTATTAGCGTAGTGGCCATTGGGCTCATCAATTAATTATGAGTATTTTATTTTTACAATTCATATTAGAGATAATGTTTCTGATTTTAGTTTTTCTGCATATTTCTAAAAAGAGCTCTGAGGTAGTTTGGGCATATATGTTTCAATCCTTAGCATTGGGAATTATATTGTTTAATTCGTACTTGGATTCAGGTAGTATATTATTGCTTGTGGTGGTCTTGCTAGTTTTGGCGATCAAAGTGATATTGGCCCCTTTGTTCTTCAATCGTTTGATCAAGAAAAATGCTTTAGCTTTTTCAGTCAGCACTTATATCAACACCCCTCTTACCCTAATAATTATTTCCTCTCTGACTTTCATTGCTTATTCCCATAAATTTTTTCCCTTGACCAACATAATTCCTGGCAATCATATGTTGCTGGCCTTGTCGCTTGCAGTAATGTTTCTTTCCTTGTTTTTAATTATCAATCGTAAGGGAGCGCTTTCGCAGATTATCGGGGTGCTTTCATTTGAAAATAGCCTAATTGCTTTCGTTGTTTTTGCCGGACTGGAACAATCCGCGTGGCTTCAAATTGGGATTTTGTTTGATATTTTTGTTTGGATTATTATTTCAACAGTATTTACAAATATGATATATGAACAGTTTGGTTCGCTTAATGTAACCGTTATGAATAAATTAAAAGATTAAATTTATGGAAATAATTTTTATTATTGCATTGTTAATAGTTTCATCCTTAGTAAGTATTCTTCTTAAAAGAAGAGCAGCCATTGAGGGTGTCTCCGTAGTTTCGTCATTTATTGTATTGATATTGTCTATTTCAATAGCCATCAAGGTAGCAGATTTTGGTTCTTATAATTTCCTTCCATTTTTTAATATTGATGCCCTGGGAGCCATAATGATTCTCATCGTCAGCTTTGTCGGTTTCTTTACTGTTGTTTATTCTATTGTCTATCTTCGAAAAGAAACTGCCAAAAATATCATAGGATTTACAAGAGTGAAACAATATTTTATTTTATTGAATTTATTTTTAACAGCTATGTTTCTTTCGATAAGTGCCAGCAATCCGATTTTCGCTTGGATCTCCATTGAGGCGACCACCTTGTCCACCGCTTTTCTCGTCAGTTTTTACAACAAACCTTCATCCGTCGAAGCCGCTTGGAAATATTTGATTATCAACTCTGTCGGTTTATTGTTGGGATTTTTCGGAACTCTTTTATATTTTACTGAGATCCATGGAACAGGCGGAGCGATCAGTTGGAATTTATTGTTGGAAAATTCTTCAAATCTCAATCCGCTTCTGGCGAAAATTGCCTTCATCTTTGTTTTGATCGGTTATGGAACGAAGGTGGGGTTCGTCCCAATGCACACCTGGAAGCCGGATGCTTACAGTAAAGCCCCTGCTCCTCTCGGAGCATTATTGTCAGGAGCATTGTTGCCGATTGCCTTCATGATAATATTGAAATTCAAAAAAATAACTGATGCGGTTGTCGGGCCATTGTTTAGCCAGCATTTGCTGATTGCCTTCGGTGTTTTATCTGTCGCTGTCTCAGCTTTGATAATATTTAATTCAAGGAATTATAAAAGATTATTAGCATATTCCAGCATTGAAAACGCCGGAATCATGGCTCTTGGTTTTGGATTTGGAGGTTTGGGTATTTTTGCCGCAATTTTGCATATGATTTATCACTCTTGCGTCAAAGCTATTTTATTCTTTACTTCCGGAAATTTATTGCTCAAATATAGTTCTGCAAAAATTCAAAATATCAAAGGCGCGTTGAAGATTCTTCCCATTACCAGCGTTCTCTTTATCTTGGGATTTTTAATTATTTCAGGCACGCCTCCGTTTGGCATTTTTCTTACAAAAGTGTATATACTTTCTGCCGGAATCCAAGTTTACCCGATTGTCAGTTTTATTGTTTTATTCTTTTTGACTATTACTTTTATCGGTTTTTTGAAACATGTAAGTTCAATGTTTTTGGGAGAAAAGCCTGTAGATGTGGAAGCCGGGGAAAGCAGTATTTGGTTGCTTGTTCCACCGATTATTTTCTTAGTAATAATAATTATTTTAAGTTTTTATATTCCGCCATTTTTACTCGCCTTAATAAATAAAGCTGTCTTGCTTTACTAAAATGATAAAAGAAAAAATACAAAAATATAATCTTCCAAAAAATGCTGAATTGAGTTTCAGTGAAAATGCTGTTTCTTTTGAAGTCCCATCTTCGCAGATAGAAGAATTGATTATTGATTTTTATAAAAATCACAGCCTTTCCTTAAAACTTGTAACCGCGACAGATGAAAGACAAGAAAATGGCTGTTTTAAAATATGGTATATTTTTGGTTCGCCCAAGGACCATTTGTTTATCATGCCTTTTATTAAATTAACAAACACAGCAGAATTTCCATCTCTGTCTTTATCTTCTAGCACCCACAAGATAGCGGATTATGAAAGGAGGATTCAAACTTTTTTCGGGCTAAAGCCTGTCGGTCATCGCAACGCCAGACAGATCATTCTTCACGAGAATTGGCCCAAAAATATTTTTCCATTGAGAAAAGATTTCAATTTTTCTACCAGGCCTCCGATTGCCAAAAATAATACATATCATTTTCAAAAAGTTAAAGGAGAAGGCATCTATGAAATACCAGTCGGGCCGATTCATGCGGGGATTATCGAACCTGGCCATTTTCGTTTTAGTGTTGCCGGAGAAAGCATTGTCCTTTTAGAGCCACGGCTTGGTTACACCCATAAAGGCAGTGAAAAATTATTTGAGGTTTTGCCTCTTCCAGAAAAGATACGTTTATCGGAGAAAATTTCCGGGGATAGTTCTTTCAGCCATTCTTTGGTTTTTTGTCAGGCATTAGAACAATTAAGCAATGTAAAAGTTCCCAAGCGAGCGCTTTATATTAGAGTTATTTTTTCTGAATTAGAAAGATTAGCAAATCATTTTGGAGATTTGGGGGCCATTATGCTCGACACCGGTTTTAATTTTGGGGGAGCCCAAGGTGCTAGATTAAGAGAGGGGATAATGCAGATAAATGAGCGAATCACCGGAAGCAGATTTTTGCGAGGAGTGAATATGCTGGGAGGAGTTTCTAAAGATATCAGTGGAGAAGAAAAAAATGTTTTGATTAAGAATTTAGAAAATATAAAAAAAGATTTTTCAGAAGTTATGGATATAGCTCTCAACGATGCGTCTCTTTTGAATCGTCTGGAAAGGACAGGTGCGATAGATCAAGAAATTGCCAAAGATCATGGAGTAGTAGGGGTTGTCAGAAGGTCTCTCGGTATAGCAAATGATGCGCGCATCGATTATCCTTATGCCGGTTATGATGAACTTATTCTGGATGAAATTGCGGTTGAAAACGGAGGAGATGTGTACGCGAGGTTTCGGGTTCGCATCAAAGAAGTGTATTCATCAATTAAAATTATCCAAAATGCCTTGAGTAAATTACCCAAAGGAGATATTAATATTTCCAATCCCGACATCGCTTTCAAAAAAGATGCTTTTGCGGTGAGCATTGTCGAGGGGTGGAGAGGGGATATTGTCTATTTTGTAAGGACAGATTCGAAAGGAAATATCAGCCGAGTTTTTCCAAGAGACCCTTCTTTGATCAATTGGGCAGTACTTAGAGATGCTGGGTACGACAATGTAGTTCCCGATTTCCCGTTGATAAATAAGAGTTTTAACTTATCATATTCTGGGAATGATTTGTAATTAAGATACTTCGGCGAGAAACTGTTATAATAAATTCCATGGAAGAAGCGTCACTAGAGCCTAAAAAACAAACAGAGGAAGAGAAATTCAAAAAAGAAATAGGAGATTTTTTTGATGCTTATAAAAGTGGGGAAGAAAGATTTAATGCTTTTTTGTCAGCAGGAGTAGGTATTTTTATAAAAAAAGGTATTCTTGAAAAAGAAAAAACCACCCAAGAATTAAGGGAGTGTTCCGAAATTTTAAATAGAGATGAATTCATAAATAAAACACTTATCGTTCTTGAACCAATTTTAGAAATAAAAAAGAAAAATCCAAGATTAATTGAAAAAATACAAGCAGAAGCTTTTCTCAAAGAAGGAAATCTTATAAAGTTAAATGATCTTTTGTCTTATGGGGTTGATGAAAACAGTATTCATATCCACCTTGCTCCATCAAAAGAACTACTAAGGGAAGTTGGAAAAGAAAATTATTTAAAATTAATTATTGAGGGGTTAAAAAAATTAGCCAAAATTGTTGAAAAAGATGAAACAATAAAAAAAATAACTGCTATTTCTGACGTTGTAACTAATAATCCTAAACGTATGGCTGAGTTTGGTTTTGTCGTCACAGGATATATTAGTGAACAACAAAAGAACCAGTATTTTGAATCAGAAAGAAGAGATATTAGTGAAGCAGAGATATCTAGAGAGGAATTATTAAAAAGATATTTGAATTAATTTTTTTTGCAAAATAGGCCAAAATAAATCCCCACACCTTTCACTTGTAAAAGGTGTCGGGATAAACTAATATAACAGAGTAGTTTATAAAGCCGTCGTAGCTTAGCGGTAAAGCACGTCATTGGTAATGACGAGACCAAGGGTTCGATCCCCTTCGACGGCTCTTGCTTGTTCTTTGGCCATCCTAGCTCAGTTGGTAGAGCGCGGTCTTCGTAAGACTGAGGTCCCGAGTTCGATCCTCGGGGATGGCTCATGGAAAATGATTTAAATGAAATCACAAAAGAAATAGAAAAACTGGAAGCAGAGATGCAGGCCCTTGATTTTTGGAATGACAAAAACAAAGCGCAGGCGACTTTGAAAAAATTAGCGGAACTGAAAGAAAAAAAAGAAGGAGTCGGCAAATACGACAAAGGCAATGCTGTGATCACGATCATCTCCGGCGCTGGCGGGGATGACGCAGAAGATTTCTCTGCGATGCTTTTGTCCATGTATATCAAGTATGCCGACAAGCGCGGTTGGAAAGTTTTTTTTATTCATGAAAATAAAAACAATGATAATGGATATAGGAATGTTTCTTTTGAAATCTCCTCCCATGATAAGGGGAGGTTGGGAGGGGTTGGTCCCTATGGAGCATTAAAGAATGAAAGCGGGGTGCACCGCCTGGTGCGAATTTCACCCTTTGACTCAAAAAAATTACGGCACACTTCTTTTTCCATGGTAGAAGTTTTGCCTAAATTTTCTAAACTTGAAGAAAAAGATTTTGTTATACCGCCGGCTGACCTAAAGATAGAATACTCCCGCTCCGGCGGTCCTGGGGGGCAGAATGTGAATAAAAGAGAAACCGCGGTTCGTTTAGTGCATGTTCCGACAGGGATAGCCGTACACGCTTCAAATGAGCGTTCTCAAGAACAAAATCGCGAGCGAGCGATGGCTATCCTTTTGGCCAAAATTTTCAAAAAAGCGCAGGAAGACAAGAGAACTATGGAAGAAAGCCTGAAATCCACCAAAAATACTGAAATAGAATGGGGAAATCAGATCCGTTCTTATGTGCTTCATCCTTATAAAATGGTCAAAGACCACAGAACTGGGGTTGAGACCTCCAATGTAGATGCGGTTTTAAATGGAGATTTGGACATTTTCGTTGATCCCGAACGAAGCCGCCCTCGCTAACAAGCGAGTGCTACGGTCACCTTGGGGCGACCTGCTTCGTTCGGGATTGAGGCAGAGAAGAATTTGTAAACTTGACAGTGTAGATACATTGTATATACTTAGAATATGACAACTAAAATACAAAAATGGGGAAATAGTTTGGCGGTGCGAATACCCAATGAATTTGCCAAAAATCTAAATTGGTCAGAGGGAGCCGTGGTGGGTTTTCAGCAATTAGGAAATAAGATGATTATTACTTCTAGCCGCCCTAAATATACTGTAGAACAAATGCTAAAAGGGATGACGAAGAAAAGCTTGCATAAATCTCTGTGGCTGAACGACAAGTCTAGAGGTAAAGAAATATGGTAAAAAATCCAGTAATTCCAAAGAGAGGTGACATTGTTTGGATTGATTTTAGCCCGACTAAAGGTCATGAACAATCAGGGTTGCGTCCAGCGGTGGTGATTTCTTCTGATGAATACAATTCTTTTTCTGGTTTGGCGCTAGTTTGTCCTATGACCAGCAAGCGCAAGGGTTATTTTTTTGAAGTTGCCATAAAAGGGCCCAAAGAAAAGTCTTTTGTTTTAGCTGATCAGGTAAGATCTTTTGATATACAAGAGAGAATAAAGAAAATAACAGGCAGGGTAAGCCTATTGGAAATAAACGAAATTCTAGGGAGAGTTTCTGTTTTGTTTGAATAGAAATTTGTGATAGAATAAAAAGGTGCTCCCGAACAGAACTTACTATGTTTTATACTTACATATTAAAAAGTAAGAAAAGTGGTAATTTTTATACGGGTTACACAAATAATTTGCGGAAGCGCTTTAAAGAACATTCTGAGGGTAAATCTTCGTATACTAAAGGACGAGGCCCCTTTGAAATAATATATTATGAAGCGTGTTTAAATGAGAGTGATGCAAGAAACCGCGAATTGTATCTAAAGTCGGGAAGGGGCAAACTTTATTTAAAACAAAGGTTAAAGCGCTTCCTGTTCTGTACGGGATAATCCCGTACGAAATCGCGGACACATATGACAAAAATATTTTTAACAACAAATTTTATTAATAATGAAGATAAGGCGCATCATTGTGGTGTCCGCGTTTATTTCGTAACGGGATGATTTACTTTAATAATGTTTCAAAAATTTACAAGGATTTGGCTGCACTCGATGATGTCACTTTTACGGTAGAAACAGGAGAATTTGTGTCCATTGTCGGACATTCCGGCGCCGGTAAAACTACTTTAGCAAAAATGATTTTAGCGGAAGAAAAGCCTTCTATGGGCACGGTCTTTTTTGAGTCATTAAATGTGAACCAGATAAAAAGGAGAGATTTGACCAGGCTTCGCCGCCGTATCGGCATGGTGTTTCAAGACTACAAACTGCTTTCCAACAAAACTGCTTATGAAAATATCGCTTTTGCTATGGAGGCCGTCGGTAAAACTGAAGAAGAGATAGCGAGCGACGTTCCGCATGTTTTAGAGCTTGTTGATCTAAGCCATAGAGTTTTTCATTTCCCAGATCAAATGTCCGGTGGGGAACAGCAACGCTTGGCTATCGCGAGGGCAATCATAAATCAACCAGAGCTCATCATCGCTGATGAGCCGACGGGGAATTTAGACCCAGTGAACACGCATGAGATAGTGCAGATTTTAAAAAAGATAAATGATCTCGGCACGACTGTAATATTGACTACTCACAATTACGGAATTATTGAATCCCTTGGAAAAAGAGTAATTACTATGGAAAATGGGAAAATTATAAGGGATACTAAGCATAAGAAATAATATGATATAATCGTTCTAGAATAATTTTTAAATTTATGAGAATAGTCGCATTTAAAAGAATTATAAAAAATGGATTTTTAAACTTTAAAAGAAGTGGGCTTGTTTCTTGGGCAGCGGTTCTGGTAGTTACGATTACCCTTTCAGTCATTACGCTTATTATTTTTTTGCAGGCAGTTTTACATTTTTCTCTTAACCAAATCAAAGACAAAGTGGATGTCACTATTTATTTTACCGAAAGCGCGTCGGAGAGTAATATTATGCGCTTAAAATCTTCATTGGAAAAATTACCAGAAGTATCCCAAGTTTTTTATACAAGCGCTGCTGACAATTTAAAGAATTTCCGCCTTCGCCACTCAAATGACTACCCGACCATTCAAGCCTTGGACGAGATAGGTAGCAATCCGCTTTTAGCGACTCTCGGCATTAAAGCAAAAGAAATTTCTCAATACGAATCGATTGCAAATTTTTTGAAATCAGACAATGCGTTAGTGTCAGGCCCAATTTCTATAATAGATCATACGAATTATTATAACAACAAAGAAGTTATATCTAAATTAGACAACATAATCTCTGGCGCGCAAAAGCTCGGACTTCTGGTAACCCTGCTTTTTGTGATTATTTCTATCATTATTACTTATAATACGATTCGCTTGACGATTTTTATTTCCAAAGAAGAAATAGGCGTGATGCGCCTGGTCGGCGCTTCCAAGATGCATGTGCGCGGGCCTTTTATGATAGAAGGCGCGATCTACGGCATCATTGCGACTCTATTCACCCTTATTCTTTTTTGGCCAGTGTCAGCCTGGCTCGGACACAATATGACAGATTTTCTTGGAATCAATATGTATGATTATTATCTCTCAAGCATTCTTCAAATTTTCATTATCCTTTTATTATCAGGCGTAGGTTTGGGTATTATTTCTAGCTTCTTAGCTGTCAGAAAATATTTGAATAAATAAATGATGCATCCCGTTAGAAGTCAAATTTCATGGTATATTATAAGAATTAATTTAAGTTACTTAATATTATTTTAAATTTAATAAAATTAGTATGACTTCTAACGGGATGCAAAAAAAAGAAAAAAAATATATTTTCGTAGTGGGAGGTGTTATGTCTTCAGTGGGAAAAGGGATCGCTGCCGCTTCTATCGGAAAAATCTTGCAGTCTCGCGGTTACAAAGTGGCAAATATGAAAGCGGACATGTATGTCAATATAGATGCGGGGACGATTCGTCCGGCTGAGCATGGGGAAGTCTTTGTCGGCGAAGACGGCATAGAGGCTGATCAAGATCTCGGCAATTATGAACGCTACACAAACCAAATCAGTACCCGTGTAGATTATGTTACTACTGGGCAAGTGTATAGAGAGGTTATAAAGAGAGAACGCAATCTAGAATACGGAGGGGAGGATGTCGAAGTTTATCCAGATATCCCAAAGGAAATAATCAGGCGAATAGAAGCTTGTCAGGAAAAGAATAAATCTGAGATTACCATCATAGAATATGGAGGCACAGTGGGGGAATATCAATTATTTCCATTTCTCGAAGCGACTCGCATGATGAAATCAAAAACCCCCTCAGATGTTTTTGTTGTTTTAATAAGTTATTTACCGACACCGACACTCCTAGGCGAACAAAAATCAAAACCTACTCAGCGCGCTATCAATGATCTTCATTCTATGGGCTTAAATCCTGATTTTGTGATTTGTCGAGCTGACCAGCCTGCCACCTTGGACATCAAGCAAACTATCAGCAACGTGTGCAGTTTGCCGATAGAGAGGATAATCTCGGCGCCGGATGTTTATTCTATCTATGATGTGCCGGTTAATTTTGAAAAAGAAAATTTTGGCAATACTTTACTAAAAGCCATTGGGCTCAAGCCACGAAATCAGGATTTGGCTGATTGGACTGCTTTTGCAAATAAGATTAAAAAAATAAAAAAAGAAGTACGTATCGGAATTGTGGGAAAATATTTCAATTTTAAATCTTGCAAAGATACCTACATTTCAGTAATTGAGTCGATAAATCATGCTGCTTGGTCCTTCGGTTTCAAGCCGGACGTTATCTGGCTTGATTCAGAAAAATATGAAAAGAATCCTAAATTATTAAGCGAACTTGATGATTTGGACGGCATTATAGTCCCAGGAGGATTTGGTAATAGAGGAGTAGAAGGCATGATTTTAGCGGCAGATTATGCTCGCAGAAAAAAGATTCCATATTTTGGTTTATGCCTAGGTGTGCAAATTTTAACGATTTCCTATGCTCGCAATGTTTTAAAACTGCATGATGCGAATTCGACTGAAATGAATCCAAACACTTCGCATCCGGTTATCGCCACGATGGCTGATCAAGTGGAAAAAATAAAGAATAAAAATTACGGGGGCAGTATGCGCCTAGGCGCTTATGATTGTGTTCTAGCCAAGGACACCATTGCATTTCAATCTTACAAAACTTCCAAAATTTCTGAACGTCATCGACATCGATATGAAGTTAATCCGAAATATGTCGCAGATTTGGAGAAAGCCGGTTTGGTATTTTCTGGCAGATCTCCAGATGGAGTTTTGATGGAAATAGCCGAACTTTCCAAAAAAGATCATCCATTTTATCTCGGCACTCAATTTCATCCCGAGTTCAAATCCCGCCCGCTTGCCCCGCACCCTCTTTTTTCAGCTTTCATAAAAGCAAGTATAAATAAGAAGAAATAAGAACATTAGGGCGGAGGCAACGCCTCCGCCCTAGTTTTGACTGCTCAGATCCTTCTTTTTGGTCTCAAATTCTTCTTTGTTGATTTCACCTTTGGCGTATCTTTCTTTTAGAATGTCTATAGCATCTTTATTTCTATCCATATGCCCACATCCATGATGAAAGTGCGATTTGCCTCCTCGAATGAGCCAAATAATAAAGGCAATAACAACAATCCAAAAGAGAAACATAATTAACCCGCCCAAAATATGACCGCCCCAATTACCATAATATCCATACATCATAATATTTTAATTTAATTAAAACTACTAATTTCGACTAAATAATGATACTCGAGAATTATGAATTCTTCATTAAGATTCTATTTTGAGCCTTAAATTCCAATTTACTTTTGTTTTGATATAATAAACCCATGTCTAACTATACCGAAAAAGATGCAAATCCGATGTCGTGGAATGAATTCGATGACTTAATCAATGTTCTGATTGAAAAGATAAATAAATATTTCAAGGAACAGAATAAACAAGTTCACGTAATTTCTCAGCTTCACCGGACGGGAGGAATAGTGGGAAGCACCTTAGCAATAAAAATGAAGATTATTCCATTACTCCCTTTACAATTTAAATATTCATATTACCCAACTAAAATTACTCAAATTATTTCAGTCCCAGATATTTTAGTCGATGTGCCAGAAGATATGAATATAATTCTCGCAGAAGGGAATACAAGTTCTGGTTCAGTTGCCAAAGAAGCCGTAAAGGCTATAAAAGCTAAATATCCTAAAGCTAAGATTTATCTTGCAACCCTTACAAAAGTTTATGGTGGTTTTGAGGAATTAGAAGGTGTTGAAAAAGTTTTTTACGGAGCAATGACCAATGAAAGATTCAGAGCAACCCCTGAAGAAGTTGAAAAGTTAGGATTACGGAAGGGAATAACTATTTTCCCTTGGGAAAACACAAAAGAGGAGCTTTTTGATGTGAATGCTAGTTAGAAAGGTTTCTTGTTTTTTCTAGTTTTGTCAAACACTTGTCAAACACCCGATGTTTGACAATTCAATACACCTCCTGCTGATAGCATTTCTCGCAATAGATAATCTCTGGTCTCTCTGGTGCATAACTGGTCTCAAATTCTACGGAGCATTTGTCTTGATGATTATGGTTGGTTTTATCGCACATGCAAGTCCTATGCCAGAGCTTTAAAGGATTTTCAAATTTAAAACGTTCGCTATTTCGACAATAAAAACATTTACGAGGAATGGGGATAGAATATTTTTTATAAAAAGATAATTCATTCTGCACTATTTTATAATTTCTTTCGCATTCAATACATAAAAGAATTTCATCTAAAATACTTTCTGACACATCTGAAATAGAATCCGGAATTTGTTCTAGTTGGATTGTTTCTTTGCCGGAAGTTTTTTGCGTTTTGTCCCACCATTTGAATCCTTTTTTTACCGCTTCTTCTTTAGTGAGAGGAAAGTGTTCTTGCGCCATTGTTTCGTTGTAACCGAAATGAGAAAGTCCGCTCGGAAAGAATTCCCCGTATTCTCTAGTCTCTTTTATATGTTTTATAAGTTTATCTCTCAATTTAAAATATTCCTCTTTGCTGTATTTTTTATTCAAAATGCAATATTGGCCGTGTCGAATAGCAGAACAGCCAAAAAGATGTTTTGATGAATGGCAATTTTCCACATAGCTCAATTCTTGGCTTTTTAAAGAATAAATCGAAAACAAAACTTGAAAATCATGATCCGGAGTCAACCCTTCGTAACACTCGAGACTTTTGCCAGCCGGCGTCAAATCATAGCTTTCTTTAATTTCATTGCTTCTCCAAATAAATCTAGAATCTTCTACGGAACGGCACCAAAAGACGTCTTTTGCATTTTTGCTGTTGATCAATCCTTGTCCAGTGGATGCTACGCAATTAAGAATATTAGCAAATCTCCTAGGCTGTTTTGCAAGAAATTCCATAAATTCTTTTTTTGTTTTTTCTATTCCGGAATAAGTGTCTAATCGATAGCTTTTAAATATTCTTTCGTATTCTTCTTTGGTGTATTGCTTGTTTAAGATGCAATATTTTTTCTGACGCAAATTCGCGCACATAAAACAATCAGAGCAACCCTTGCAGTCATAACAGAAAGTGCAGTCCACCAAGCTCGAGGAATAATAGCAATTCCTGCAATTGTAACAATGTTCTAGAAAAATCCCTTCGTAGATAACATGAGAGTAATGGAAAATACCCAAGCTATCCACCACGTCGCTCGTTTCCGGACCGCCGATGCTGTATCCATACATACAATCTTCTGCAAACCAAGACATGGAAACCATATAGCAATTTTTAGCAAAAGTGACATTTTCAGTATATTCGCAATTTACACTGCCTATGCCGTCATCGTTGAACAAAGAAGGCAAGGGGACTTTATTTTGCAGTTCTCGATATTGTTCAAAAAATGGCTGGCTAAAATCAATGTCTTTGCCGTAACTTTTTGGATCCCACTTATCGCTCCACCAGCATTTGTTGCAATAAACAGTGAGCGGTTTTTCGGCGTGATAAAGAGAGATTATTTTATCTCCGCATAGGTCACACGTGCGATTATAGAAAGCTAGATCGTTTCGCCAAGCCAGCCTCCTTTGCAATCTGCACTCTGGACAAAAAGTCGGTGGTGGTACTTTTATCTTTTCGTAAAATCCGAAATCGTCAGACTCAATGGTAAATTCACCTTTACAGTTTTGGCATATTCTATTTTCTGAATTCATATAGATATTATATCAGTATTTTTTGAAAAGATAAGATAAATACATACTGCAAAAAGGTTTTATTCTTCCGTCTCGTTGTTTGGTGTACAATTACTAAGTGAAAAATAAGCCGAACAATCTTTTCCTGCATGCCGACGGAGATTCCTTCTTTGTAGCCTGTGAGCTTACCTTGCGCCCGGAACTTCGAGGCAAGCCAGTGGTCGTGGGGGAAGACCGCGGGATTGCCGTGGCCATGAGCCCGGAGGCAAAAAAGCTCGGAGTGACCCGCGGAATGCCGACTTTTCAAATTAAAAAACTTTTTCCAGAAGTGACTATTCTCTCGCATCACTTTGATCTATATCAAGACATTTCCAGCCGAATGCAGCAGATTCTTCAGTCGTACTGTCGAACCATAGAAGTGTACAGCATAGATGAATGTTTTGCGGTTGTAGAG